>JAHEZF010000116.1 GCA_023251215.1 Sphingobacteriales bacterium
ATTTAAAGAACGATGTAGAAAATATTTTGGCAAATTATGGTGAGCCATTCATGGATAGTTCTGCTATCCCCAGTTATTATGTAAGCCGGAAAGCAAAAAAACATCTTACTGTAATATTAAATGGTGATGGCGGTGATGAAATATTTGGCGGTTACCGCCGCTATGTTCCATTTGCGAAATACGATTTCTTTGAACCGGGTGCTTTGGTAAAAGCAATGGCTTCTGCTGCTCATGCCATCTTGCCGGTTTCGCATCATAAAAAAAGTAATTACAATTATCTCTACAGGCTGGCTGATCTTGCAGGGAAAAACGGGCTGAATATTTATTTATCCGCAACGATTGACAGTTTTGACGGATATACGGAACATCTTGTAGCCAATGAAAATATTTTGGAGATAGTCAGGAAAGATTTTGAGAAGATCAAGAGCTCACCCCTTACCGGCCTTCAGAAAATAATGAATCTTGATTTTGATAATATTCTTGCCGGCGACCTTTTAGTGAAGATGGATATTGCTACGATGGGCCATTCATTGGAAGGCCGCAGCCCGCTTCTGTGCAAGGAACTGCTGGAATATGTGCCCGGACTACCGGATAAATTCAAGATCAGGGGCAGACAAACCAAATATCTGTTGCGAAAGCTGGCAGAAAAATACCTGCCTGCTGAACTTATCCATCAGCCCAAAAGAGGGTTTGAAGTACCATTGAAAAAGTGGATTGACGGCGAATTGAATGAGTTAATAGCAGATTATATTTTATCATCCAATGCATATTGTCGAAATTTTGTAACGCTTTCTTTCCCAGAATTACTTTGGCAGCGAAAGATTAAAATGGGAGATGAAAAAAGAGCCAAAATGATCTGGGCATTATTTGCGCTGGAAGTATGGTATAAAAAATGTTATATCAGGCATGCCTAAACTGATTCGTATCACCACTGTTCCCATAGCATTGCAATACCTGCTTACCGGGCAAATGCGCTATCTGAAAGACAGTGGTTTTGATGTAATCATGGTAAGTGCAGGTGGAAAGGGAAGAGAAGATGCGATGCAGCAGGAAGGATGTCCTCATCATATCATTCCTATGACAAGAAAGATGACTCCTTTGGCTGATCTGAGATCATTATGGAAACTGTACCGGTTCTTTAGAAAAGAAAAACCCGACATTGTTCACTCGCATACACCCAAAGCTGGTTTGCTGGCAATGCTGGCTGCTAAGTTTGCCGGGGTAAAAATCAGGATACACACAATTGCAGGATTACGTTTTATGACATCGGCCGGTGTAAAAAAAAAGATACTTACAATAATGGAAAAACTGACAGCCAGGTCTGCTACTCATGTATGGCCCAATAGTTTTTCATTGATGAATTATATTTTAAAAAACAAATTGGTATCTGCACAGAAACTTGAGGTGATAGGGGCAGGATCCAGCAATGGTATCAACCTTTCCCGGTTTTCATCTAATGCTTTACAACCGGGGTTACTGCAAAAAATAAAAGAGCTAATTCATTTTGACGAACAACATATCTATCTTCTTTGCGTGGGAAGAATTGTTAAGGATAAGGGTATCGAAGAACTGCTGAACGCTTTTATCCGGTTGTATGAAAAAAATAACAAACTAAGGTTAATACTGGTGGGTACATTTGAAGATGAGCTGGACCCGGTTAGCGAAACAGTAAAAAAAAAATTAAAAACTCATCCCGGGATTATTCTTACCGGCTGGCGGGATGATATTGAATATTTCATGCATTTTTCATTTGCTTTAGTGCACCCATCTCACCGGGAAGGATTTCCAAATGTTTTATTGCAGGCAGGAGCCATGCTTTGCCCGGTCATTTGTTCCCGCATTGAAGGTAATGTGGATGTAGTTGAAAATGAACAAACAGGATTTCTTTTTGAACCAAAAAATGAAAAGAATTTATATCAACAATTGGAGAAGGCGCTGATAAAACCCCAGGTGTTAAAGGAGTATGCAAAAAACCTGCGACTGAAAATTGAGAAGCATTTTGATCAAAGGATATTACATGCCCGCCTTAAAGAAAAATACCTGGAACTACTTGCCAAAAGGGAATCCTGAAGTGGAAATCGGAAAACTACCAACCGGTTTTAAGTAGTTGTACCTGATTTTCCCCGTTACATGTACCAGTTGCTTTGGATTGCCGGAATTGACTTTTATTTTAGTTGTTCCAAAGTCCAAATCAATGAAAACCACATTGAAAAAGCCTGTAGCTATTATTGGCTACTCCGGCCACGCCTACGTTATCACAGATATTTTGCTTAGCGCCGGACGTCTTGTAACTGCTTACTGCGATGCTAAAGAAAAACCAGCCAATCCTTATCACCTTCACTATCTCGGCAAAGAATCTGAAGTGATCAGCAAATTAAAAAAGTTTGATTATTTTATTTGCATAGGTCATAACAGCATTCGTGAAAAAGTTCAAAAGGAAATGAGCCGGCTTCTTGGTAATCCAATTAATGCGATTCATCCTTCAGCGGTGATCTCTTCATCGGTAAAAATGGAAGATGGGATCATGATTGCAGCCAATGTAACGATCAACCCATTGGTTCAATTGGGAAGAGGAATTATTTGCAATACATCCTGCAGCATTGATCACGAATGTGTCATTGGCGATTTTGCACATATAGCACCCGGTGCTGTTCTTTGTGGAAATGTAAAAGTGGGTAAAGGAACATTTGTAGGAGCCAATGCAGTTATACGGCAAGGAATAACAATTGGAAAGAATGTGATAATTGGTGCAGGTGCCGTTATTGTAAAAGATATTCCTGATAATGTAACCGTGGTAGGCAATCCGCAAAAAGTGCTTGCAAAAAAAGAGCAATCAAAACTTTTGGCCGCATAAACCAACCTTATTCTATACTTGTAAAAGCATCCCGCCACAGGCAGGATGCTTTTTGTTGTTTTATCATGGGATCACAACTCGTCTTTAATTTGCCCGATAGGCACAAAAACAATAAGTTTGCAGCCCCTTTTCGTAAGAGATAATAACATGAAAGAAAGTACAGGCAACGATCAGATAATAAAGGAGCATTATAAAACCCAGGCTGATAAGCATAAGGATTCTGGTCTTTCCACCATGGAAGATCCCATCACCCGGGAGAAAGAAGTGAATCTTATTCAAAATTTTTTTCGCTTTCCTGCTGTCCAACAAAATTGCAGGGAAGTATTGGAGATCGGGTGTGGAAATGGATACACACTGGGTCATCTGAAAACTTCTTTTTCCAACTTTTTATTTACAGGGTTGGATTTTAGCGAGGATCTGCTGAAAATTGCCCGAAACAGAAATCTTTCCGGGGTGAATTTTGAACAGGGGGATGCCCGGAAAATGCGTTTTGACAATGAAAAATTTGATGTGGTATTTACAGAACGTTGTATTATCAACCTGCTGAGTTGGGAAGAACAACAACTGGCTTTAAATGAAATGCATCGGATTTTAAAAAAGGGCGGATACATTCTTTTCATTGAATCGTTCAGTGAAGGATACAATAATCTGAATAAAGCCAGGAATGAGTTAGGTCTTGACAGCATTCCGATGCCGCATCACAACCTGTATTTTGAAAAAGAAATATTTGAACCGTTTATTTCCCGGCAATTCGAAATTGTTGACCCGGCAGAGTTGGGTGCATCAAGCCCAGACGAAGTACCCCGGAACTTTTTAAGCAGTCATTATTTTGTAGCAAGAGTTTTGCATCCCCTGCTTACAAAGGGTGATCCCCTGATGAGGAATACTGAATTTGTAAAATTCTTTTCCTTCCTGCCGCCTTTGGGGTGCTACGCCGCCATTGAGGCATACATTCTCAGGAAAAAGTAAATGAGTATTGAAGAATGGATTGTGTTCTACATTTGCAAATAAATCCTCATGATCAGTAGCCGGGATTTTTTTAATGCATCATCAAATTGTCTTTTATTAATCATTGATCAATAGCTCATGCAAAAAGTTTTAGTTACAGGCGGTGCGGGTTATATTGGTTCAGTGCTGGTTCGTATTTTATTAAATAAAAGATATTTTGTCCGGGCAATGGATTCATTGAAATTCGGCGGCGAATCTTTATACGACGCAGCGCAACACCCGATGTTTGAATTCATGAAAGGCGATATTCGTAATGATGAAGACATTGATAAAGCCCTGGCCGGAATGGATCATGTTGCTCATCTTGCTGCGATTGTAGGTGATCCTGCATGTTCCAAATTTCCTAATGAAGCCAAAGAAGTAAATGGGACAGCCTCCCTGTCACTTTTTGAAAAAGCGGAGAAGGCAGGCATTAAACGGTTTGTGTTTGCTTCTACCTGCAGTAACTATGGCAAAATGGCTGACCCCAACTCTTATGTGGATGAAAATTCAGAATTGTGTCCCGTGTCTTTGTATGCTGAATTAAAAGTGAAGATTGAGAACTACCTGCTTAATGAAAGAAAAAATTCAAGGATATGCGCCACCGCACTCCGGTTTTCAACCGTATATGGTTTTTCTCCCCGTATCAGGTTCGATCTTACCGTAAATGAATTTACCCGCAATGTTTGTATGACAGGAGAACAGGAGATCTGGGGTCCGCAGTTTAATCGTCCTTATTGCCATGTGGATGACCTGGCACGGTCCGTAGTCATGGTCATTGAAGCGCCGGAACAAAAAGTAAGGGCCAATGTATTTAATGTTGGTGACACCAATGAAAATTATTCCAAGCGGATGCTGATGGAAGAAATTCAAAAACAGATTCCGGATGCGAAAGCGATATATGTTGATAAGGCTGAGGATCCAAGAGATTACAGGGTGAATTGTAATAAGATAAAAAATGAATTGGGATTCACCATCACCAAAAAAGTTCCTGATGGCATTCGTGAGATCATTAAACTGATGCGGAGCGGAATAATCACCGACCCTCTTTCACAAAAATTCAGAAATATTTAATCCCGATATTCATGTTACTACTTTCAGGACCCAATATTGCCGGCAACGAATGGAAATATGTAAAAGAATGTCTTGATACCGGGTGGGTTTCATCTGTAGGTTCGTATGTAACAAAGTTTGAGAATATGCTGGCTGAATTTGCCGGTTGTAAATATGCTGTAGCCACCAGTAATGGAACCATGGCGTTACATATTTCATTGATGCTGGCGGGTGTAAAGAAGGATGATTATGTGATTGTACCCAATGTAACATTTGTCGCCAGTGTAAATTCAATCAAATACACCGGGGCCGCTCCTATTCTTATAGATGTGGATCCTGAAACATGGCAAATAGATATTGGCCTGCTTGAAGAATTCCTGGAAAATGAAACGGATGAAAGAAACGGAAAATTATTTTATATAAAAGACGGGAGAGCGATCCGCTGTATTATGCCAGTACATGTGCTGGGCAATATGTGCAATATTGAACGGCTGCTGGAGCTGGCACACAAATACAATCTGCCGGTTATAGAAGATGCCACCGAGTCTCTTGGTACTTATTATAAAGGCAAACATACCGGGGGATTTGGCTTAATGGGTTGTTTCAGTTTCAACGGCAACAAAATTATTACTACCGGAGGAGGTGGTGCTATTGTTACTGATAATGAAGAGCTGGCCAAAAAAGCAAAACATCTCACTACCCAGGCCAAAAGCGATCCTTTTGAATACAGGCATGACGATATTGGTTATAATTACCGGCTTGTAAATGTGCTGGCCGCCATGGGTGTGGCGCAAATGGAACTGCTGCCCTCTTTCATTGAACGCAAAAAAGAGATAGATGCATATTATAAAAAACAATTGACCAGCACCGGCGATATCCGGTTTCAAAAAGTTGATCCGGAAGTAAATTGTAATCTATGGCTCTTCACTATTATGACTGACAAACAAAAAGAAGTGCTGAAGATTCTGAATGATAACCAGATGCAGTCACGGCCCCTTTGGGTGCCTATGAATCAA
>JAHEZF010000117.1 GCA_023251215.1 Sphingobacteriales bacterium
GGCTTTAAGAGTATTGTAAAACTTGACGTAGAATCTGGGGGGATAACCACCCTGCTAAAACCAGTAGCGGAAAATATTTCAGCCCCGGTGGAATACGATCACTATATTTTGTATAACTCGCCTCAGTCAGGTATTGACAATATCTATGCTGTTGATACAACGAGTAGCAATTTATACCGGGTTACTAACAGAAAATTTGGTGCATTCAACCCCTGCATCTCTCCGGATAATTCCAGCATTACTTTCCAGGATTTTACAGCCGATGGATTCCGGGTTGCAGTTATGCATATTAATACTGAAGAATGGCAAAAACTGAATACCGGGAATGGTATCTCCGGTAAAGTAGAATATTTTAAACCATTTGCAAAACAGGAAGCGGGCAATATCCTCTCCCATATTCCTGATTCAACCTATCCAACTGCTCCGTATAAAAGACTGGCAAATGCTTTCAAAATTTACGGCTGGGGTATTGATCCTGTAACCAACCTGCCGCAACTGAGCCTTGGCATAAGATCGGTTGATATGCTCAGCACTACAACTTTAGAAACAGGTTTTCGTTTTGATAATAATGAAGGCCGCTGGGGAAAATACTTCAGGCTAAGTTATGAAGGTTTATACCCGAAATTCTTTTTCACTTATTATGACGGAAAAAGGAATACTATTTTCTCAAAAGGCGAAACAGATACGGTGGGTATTAAATATGACCTCATCAAATATCATAATTTCAATGTTGGCATAAAACTTCCGCTTAATCTTTCAGGCGGCCCATTTATCCGGAAAATAAACCTGAGCACCCAGGTTAATTATACTGACTTTTATTTACTTGATCATAGTGCAGGCAATAATGGATTTGATAAATTCAGGCTTGGTAATTTTTATTCACTTCAATACGATGCTTCATTGGAAATACGTTTGCGGCAGAGCCTGAGAGATGTAGCTCCAAGGTTCGGAATGTTGCTGCAATTCACTTTCCGGAATACGCCATTCAAAAGTTTTTTCCATGCATCGCAGACAGCTGCCGATGCCAGAATCTTTTTTCCGGGATTTTTCAGGCATCATTCCATTAAGTTGAGAGCATACCTGCAGGAAGATGCAAATACAAATTATCATTTTGAGAACCGTTTTGATTTTGTTAGAAATGAAAGCAACCGGTTGTTTCATCAACTGCAGATATGGTCTGCAGATTATAAAATGCCTTTATGCTATCCAGATCTTCCGGTATTGAAAGGTCTGTTCTACTTCCAGCGGTTAAAAGCAGATCTGTTTACAGAAATGGCAATTGGTAAACTATCGTTTGCAAATACCGGCGTACAAAACCGCCGTTATACTAATATAGGGATTGAGCTTACAGCCGATGTTAATTTTCTCCGCTTCCTTATTCCGTTTGATGCAGGCATACGCAGTTCTTATCTCACACAGGATCATTCGGTGCATCACAGCCTTATTTTAAAAATTCCGCTTTTCTGATCACAGGTATGAACCTCCTGGCAAGCTCTGAATTGAAATTCCGCATCAAGATGCGAAGTACATGCCTACACGGCAGGCAGGTTGTACCTTCCGCCTTCGGTCCCGCAACTGGCGGGATTCGACTAATCTTTTTGCTTCTCCGCCTAAGGCGGATTGCAAAAAGCAAGACACAAAAAAAAACCTCGTCTCATTTTAAACGAAACGAGGTTTAAACTCATTTGTTTTCTGGTTTCAACCCGAATCACGCCTTAGGCGTGAAACCTTTCGTCCGGATATTATTTTTTCCCGAAAGGATTAACAGGTACGGTAGGCATGGATCTTCCAGAAATGATGGTAAGAGCAGTTGCTTGCAGATACAAGGTAAAAAGAAGATTTTATATTATCAATATTTAAAATGAGAATCTCCCTTCAAAACAGAACATCAGCGGCAACCATCAGGTAAAGCTTGCCGTTTTTATTCCGGAAAGTTTACCTTTAAGTACTTAAACGGAGCTGGTGCCAACGATCAAGAATTACAATATTAAAACCAAAAAGTATTTCATCAGACAGTCAGTCTTATCCTTTTTAACCCTATGTTTCTCCAGCTTCATCATAAATGCCCAGAATTGCCCGAATAATATTGATTTTGAAAAAGGGGATTTTAGCGGATGGACATGCTACACCGGATCAGTTGCGGCAGTGGGTAATGCCAATGTAATATCACTTTATTCATCGGGAGGGCCGGCGCCCGACCAACATACCATGTACTCTGCTGCTATCAATGGGAGTTTGACAGATTATTATGGCGGCTTTCCTGTAATGTGTCCCAATGGTAGCAGGTACTCTGTAAAATTAGGAAACAATAGTGCCGGCGCTCAGGCCGAAGGATTGTCATATGAATTTACTATCCCTTCAGACCGCAACACGTATTCCCTCATCTATCATTATGCCGTTGTCTTCCAGGATCCTAATCACCTGCCTTTTCAGCAGCCAAGACTTGAACTTGAAATAATGAATGTGACAGATAATGAACTGATCACTTGTTCATCTTTTACATTCTTTCCAAATGGTTCGCCACTCCCTGGATTTTTTATGTCCCCTCATTCCGATTCAGTCGCTGTATGGTGTAAAAACTGGTCAGCAGTAACTATCAATTTAAATGGCAAGGCAGGTAAAACGATACGTTTGTTTTTTAAAACAGCCGACTGCACATTCGTAAGGCATTTCGGCTATGCTTATGTTGATGTAAACTCCGAATGCAGTAGCGAGTTTGTCGGCGCCACCTATTGCCCTGATGATACGGCGGTGAATGTTACGGCCCCTTACGGTTACCAGGGCTATACCTGGTATAACAGTACGTTTACACAGGTATTGGGAACCCAGCAAACCATCAACTTCAATCCTCCTCCGCCACCGGGCACTACTATCGCCGTTGAACTGGTACCTTTTAACGGATATGGTTGTCTTGACACCCTGTATGCATTAATGCTGGATACTTTAAAGCTGAAGGCAAATGCAGGGCCAGATGTTATTTCCTGCAACAAAAACCCTGTTCTCATCGGCGCAATCCCTGAGCCAAGCGTTAATTACTACTGGAGCCCGGTAACGGGATTATCGAATCCCGGCATTGCTAATCCGGGAGCAAACCCTGATGTTACCACAACTTATATTCTTACATCACAAAGCTCGGGGGGCGGATGCTTAACCACAGACACGGTTGTTGTGAAAGCCTCAATTATTGACAGTTCAATGCAACTGAAGGGCAAGTCGCTTTTTTGTATCAACAGCGGCGACAGCGCTGTATTGGAGGTGCAACCAACGAACAGCATTCAGTGGATCAGAAATGGAAGCTCTGTATCAGGCGCCAATCAATACATATATAAAGTAACCCAATCAGGCGGGTATTATGCAGCGCTATCCAACAGCGATGGCTGCAGCATCAATACAAGAACTGAAAATATAGTGATAGAATCGCCCAGGCAAGGCATCTCTTATCCTATAGAATATGCTGTTATAAACTTGCCTTTTGAGTTGCAGGCCAGGACATTTGGAATATCCATATTATGGAATCCTTCAACATATCTCAATAACCCTGCAATTCCCAATCCTTTATTCACCGCTTCTGAAGAGCTGGACCAATTGTACAGCATTGATATAAAAACAGCTGCCGGATGCCTGACAGTGGACATACAACTTGTAAAAGTTATTAAAGAAGTCAAGGTATATGTGCCCACTGCTTTTACGCCGAACAATGACGGATTGAATGATTATCTGAAACCCACAATGCTTGGCATTAAAGAATTGAATTATTTTCGGATTTACCACCGTGGCGGGCAACTTGTGTATGACATGAAATCAAATCAAAGTGGCTGGGATGGAAAGATCGGCGGTGTCGTTCAAACAACAGGAGTATTTGTTTGGATATTCCAGGGAATAGGATGGGATAAGCAGGTTCATACACAGAAAGGGACAGTAGTCATCATCAGATAATGTGGAATCACAATTGTAAAAATTATTTATACATCTCTTCTTTTAAAGCTTTCACTCTCTCATCTGCCAAATATTCATCAAACTCCATCAACCTGTCAATAATTCCATTCGGTGTTAATTCAATCACACGGTTGGCGACCGTTTGCATAAAAGTATGATCATGACTGGTAAGTAAAACAATACCCTTGTAATCGCTGCATTGTTCATTAAAGCTTTGAATACTTTCCAGGTCAAGATGGTTGGTGGGTTGATCCAGTAAAATAACATTCGGATTCTGAAGCATCATCCGGCTGATCATACATCTTACCTTTTCTCCTCCACTTAAAATATTTGTTTTCTTCAGCACATCATCACCGCTGAATAACATCTTTCCCAAAAAACCTCTTAGGAAAGGTTCATCAACATCTGCAACATGAGAAGGAACGTACTGGCGAAGCCAATCCATCAGGTTCACTTCCTGATTGAAGTACTGGCCGTTTTCTACAGGCAGGTAAGCATGTGTAACTGTACTCCCCCATGCATAAGAACCGCTATCGGCAATCGTTTCACTAGTAATAATGTTGAAAAAAATAGTAACAGCTAACGGGTCATGGCTCAATAATGCAATCTTATCTCCTTTGTTAACGCTAAATGTTATGTCTTTGAACAATACACGGCCATCAATTGATTTGCCCAGCTTTTCTACATTCAGTACCTGGTTTCCCACTTCTCTCAATGGCTGAAAGATGATGCCGGGATATTTCCGGTAGCTCGGTTCAATTTCTTCAATCGTCAGTTTCTCCAATGCTTTTTTCCGGGATGTTGCCTGTTTGCTTTTTGATGCATTGGCGCTGAAGCGGGCAATAAAATCCAAAAGTGCCTGCCGTTTATCTTCTGTCTTTTTATTCTTATCGTTGATCTGCCTTGCCATCAGTTGCGATGATTCATACCAGAAGGTATAATTGCCTGTAAAGATTTTTATTTTTTGCCTGTCCACATCGGCTACATGGGTACATACTGCATCGAGAAAGTGACGGTCGTGGCTCACTATTAAAACAATGTTTTCATAATCTGCTAAAAAATTTTCCAGCCAACTGATAGTTTCAATGTCCAACCCGTTAGTAGGCTCATCCAATAATAAAATGTCGGGATTGCCAAATAATGCCTGCGCCAGCAATACCCTTACCTTAAAATTGGAAGGGATATTTTTCATCAATACAGCATGAAATTCTTCTTTTACTCCCAGTTCACTTAATAAAGTAGCCGCATCACTGTCTGCATTATAACCGCCCATTTCCCCAAACTCTTCTTCCAACTCTGCAGCCTTCATGCCATCTTCTTCACTGAAATCATCAATGGCATAAATATTTTCTCTTTCTTTCATGACTGACCACAACCGGGTATGGCCCATCATCACAGTATTCAAAACCGTTTCTTCATCAAACTGGAATTGATTTTGTTTCAACACCGCCATTCTTTCTCCGGGAGTCATCTCCACTGTTCCTTTATTGGGTTCAATTTCGCCGCTTAATATTTTCAGAAATGTGCTTTTACCGGCTCCATTGGCTCCTATTACACCATAACAATTTCCTTTGGTGAAATTGAGGTTCACTTCTTCGAACAAAACCCGTTTGCCGTAAGCCAGTTTCAGGTCTTTGACACTGATCATTTTTCAAAAAAATTTGGAGGCGCAAAGGTAAGTTAAAACTACCTGCTGGTGAAGTCTTGCACTGAAAAGAAATAAAAATCTTCAGTAAGTAACGGCAAAAAAAATCCTGTCTCGATTTAAAACGAGACAGGATTTATTTTATGCTAAACTATTGAATCATTAATGCACCACTA
>JAHEZF010000118.1 GCA_023251215.1 Sphingobacteriales bacterium
TGATGGTTTAAAATCGGCTACATAACGCAGGTGATGTGGATTGCGGGGTTCGTACGACATGATGCGGACATACTTGCCACCGATGCAATAGCAACGGTAATATTCTGTAAAAACAATTTCTTCCTGCAATAACATGACCAGCTGGCCGGTCTCATTGTGTTTAATAAAAAAGTCTTCGGAGTTATTCAGTTTGTACACATGTTTCCATCCGCCTCCGGCAAAAGGTTTCATATAGGCGGGGAAACCTACATATTTAAAAATAGATTCCCAGTCAAGGGGAAAAGCAAGATTGCTGAATGAATCATCAGAAGTATCATGTGGCAGATCCCTGGAAGGAAGAATGACTGTTTTGGGAACCGGTACATCAACTTTTGTCATCAGGCAATTGTTGAAATATTTATCATCGGCGCTCCACCAGAAAGGATTGTTGATAACAGCCGTTCCAGTAAGCGCCGCATTTTTTAACCAGGTACGATAAAAAGGGATGTCCTGTGAAATCCGGTCAATGATCACTTCATAGCCGCTGGGCCCACCTTGCATAGCTTTATCAATCCGTACTGGTTCTGCTATAATGCCTTCCACTGCTTTGCTGTTCACTTTCTCAATAAAAGCCATCGGGAATGAACGTTCCTTGCCAAAAAGAATTCCTATTTTCTTCATAAGCTATTTTTAGTTGTTTGATGAAATGGCGGCAAAATTCAGTACTGTACGGGCTTTTATCAAATTTATTTTTTCAGCATCAAATTAACAAATAACCCTTCTGTTTTATTAAGCTGATGAACAGGCATCTTGAAGCATTTTTCTGTCATAAATCCTTATTTTTGAAAGATGCAGATAGCAAAACAGTCCGGTATTCTGGTTGAAAATACATTGGTGCCATCTCAATTTCTGCACCGGAAAGTGAAAATTGATTTCTATCTTCCCCGCAATGTAGCCGATGCTTCGCGAATGAGCCTGATCCTGATCAATGATGGTCAGATTTTGGAAGAACTTGGGCTTTCAAACATTCTTGAAGAACTTTATTCTGAAAAAACTATTGAATCAGCTCTTTGTGTGGGAATTCATGCCGGCGCTGAAAGAAAAATTGAATATGGGATCGCTTCGCAGCCTGATTATAAAGGTCGGGGCGCCAAAGCAGGATCGTATACTTCATTTGTACTGGAAGAACTGATTCCTTTTATAAAAGATGCTTACCAGGTTGCGGCTTTCCGCGAAAAAGCTTTTGCCGGTTTTTCATTAGGCGGTTTGAGTGCTATGGATATTGTATGGAACCACCCGGATGAATTCAGCAAGGCCGGTATTTTTTCCGGATCATTCTGGTGGCGCAGTGTTAACCAGGCGCATAAAGAATATCATGATGATAAACACCGTATCATGCAGCAGCAGGTACGAAACGGCCTGTTTAAACCCGGACTTAAATTTTTTTTTCAATGCGGTAATATGGATGAAACAAAAGACCGTAATCACAATGGCGTCATTGATTCCATTGATGATACACTGGACCTGGTAAAAGAATTGGTGAATAAAGGATATAATAGTTTAAAAGACATTTTTTACATGGAGACGAAAGATGGCCGGCATGATATTGCAACTTGGAAAAAGGCCATGCCTGAGTTTCTAAATTGGTCCGCAGGGACTCCTTCGGAGGGATGGGGGAAAGTAAATAAGTAAATAATTATTTAGGCAACAAAAAGTCCCGGCGAAAATCACCGGGACTCTTTTTATTGATATGATTTATCTTAATTAAAGAGATATCTTAAACCAAGCTGAATAGAATAAGTAGAGGCTGTACTAACATTATCCCTGAATGTTCTGGTAATAATATTGCCTCTGTCGGTAGCAAGCCTGAAAGTAGGCACAACCGTTCCACCGGGGATCAAAGAATTCTGATTTTGTGGTACAAGGATAGAAGTTGCATTGGTTGATTTAACCTTGCCCCAGCTTGGATTCATCAAATTTCCAAAATTAAAAATGTCAACAGTGAATTGAACGGTATTACGATTTTTCCCTGCTTTTACAAATAAGTCTTGCATGAATCTTACATCCAGTTGGTTTCGCCAGGGCGCCTGTACTCCGTTGCGTTCTGCATACTGGCCTCTGTGTGTCCTTAAATATTTATCCTGGTTAATATAGTCTTCAAACAACTGGGCTTGTTGAGCAGCAGTATAAACTATTCCATTGATCGAGGCGCTGTTAACGAATGTTATTTCTGAAGAATTCCTTGCATCTTTTGGAATATAGATCAGGTCATTCCCATTCACACCGTCACGGTTAAAGTCAGCGCCATATACATAAGAAAATCTGTAATCAATGCCTCCTGTGTATAATAATGATACAGTAGTAGCTAAATGCTTTAAATATTCTCTGCGGTATGAAAGTGCGCCAATCACCCTGTCGGGTATTACATAGTTTGCAGTAGCCAGAGCAGGAGTGTTAAGGCCTTTTACATTTTGCGTACCCTGGTATGTACCAAGCGGCTGATCACCACTGCCGTCATGCAGATTTGCAGCCAAAGACTTTGTATAAGCTACAGAAGCGAAAAACCCTTTATTGAAAAGCTTATCAAACTTAACTGTTAACGACGCATAGTATCCTTTAGTCCCATTATCTATTATAGTCGGAACAAATGACGTTGTTCCGCCTGCGACAAACTGACCCGCAGCATTAATTGTATTTATAAATCTTGTGGGAACAGTAGCGCCATATATCAGCCTGTTATCAGGATAGCCTGCTACGTTTAAAGGCTGAGGAGCTATATAGTTTGGACTTCTGAAAAAAGCGGTGTTAAGGTCTTTATTGTAAATAGCTTCTATTGAACCAATGATCCCCCACGGTAATTTTTTATCTACTGCCAGGCTTGTTTTCCAGGTTTGAGGATTCTTGAAATCATGATCAAGTGCAGTAACTGAACCAGGAACAATAGTACCAGCAACAGGAACAGTTGGCGGTCGGTAAGCAGCCGGGTCGGGGCTAAAAGGACCGGGAGGCGGAGCTCCTGAAAGGGCGCCGGTTGAAGTGTACATATTAAAGGCCTGGGTGATCTGGAGCATTCCATTGTCACCAGACTGGCTAACTATCCATACAAAAGGAATCTTTCCGGTAAAAATTCCAGTACCTCCCCTGATCTGCATAGAACGGTCGCCGTAAATATCCCAGTTGAAGCCAATCCTTGGAGACCACATAACCCGCTTGCCCGGTAAATTGCCTGTATTAACTTTCTCGCCATTTTCAAATGTTTGTGCCAATACAAGTGGATGTGCTACAATTTGAGGAACACCCGGGTAAGTTGGAAGATCAAGACGTAAGCCTACTGTTAAACGGAAATTCTTATTCACTGCTATTTCATCCTGTCCATATACTGAATACTGCCTGAACGTGAATGCAGAGAATGCCGGGGCAAAGTTGGGTGACAAAGAATAAGTAAATGCAAAGTCTGTTGGCAGTTTACGCAGCGCCGGGTTTGGATTTAATGCACTGGCAAAATCGGCCCAGGTAGCAAACCGGTAATAGCTGGTAGCAAATCTTTGAAATCCATTGATAGTTTCACTTTGGTCATATTGTAAACCAGCCGTCCAGTTATGCTTGTTTGTCCTCCAGGTGAAATTATCAACAAAAGAATACATTTTTACTTTTCTCAGGTTTCCAAAGCTGAAAGGCTCGTATCCAAAAGAAGTATAAGGAACCCCCACTCCTGAACCTGACTGAACTGAAACACCGCCTCCGCTGCTCATAATGTCAACAAAAGGCAAATCATAACCGCCAAAATCTTTTAAAGGATCTACTAATGCTTTAGGGCTTTCAGTAGTGCGGGAATCGTTCTGGAAAGTAAAAGTGCCCCGGAATGTATTAGAAACCCTTCCAAAATTTGAATTCAATTCGGCCGCAAAAGAAAAGAAATTGGCGCCCTGGAAATAATTTGAATTTTTAAACCAAAGAGCTGTAACATCCTGTCTTGTTCCGGTTGCCCCAGCCACAGTTCCTGCGCCACCTACAGAGGTACTTGGCGGATTTGGTTCTCCACCTTTTACCTGGCTATATCGGACATTGAACCGGTGTTTGGAACTAATGTTCCAGTCAATACGGCCCAGAACTTTTTCCCTTTCAATATCGGTGCTGTAATTATCAAAAGGTCCCGTATCGTAACCATAATTAGTCAAAAGGTATTGACGGATAAAATTCAATGAATCGGCAGTTGGCCGGGCAATGTTGGGCGAACTTCCATAAGCAGCAGCTGCTGTTGCGGCAAACCTGGTTTGCACGGCCTTGGGTTGTTTATCTTTTTCATAATTGAAAAAGAAAAAAAGTTTGTTTTTAATAATAGGGCCTCCAATTCTTACTCCATTTAGTTTATATTCTTCTTTAGGCCTTACAAACTTAGTTTTTTCAACACGGTCGCCCCGCTGTTTTTCGTTTCTCCAATATCGGTATACAGAACCCGAAATTGTATTTGTGCCCGAACGGGTTACTGCGTTAATAGCGCTGCCAATAAAACCGGATTGGCGTACATCAAAAGGGGTAATGTTTACAGAGATCTCATCAATGGCATCAATCGAAATAGGGGCGCCGCCAGCCGGAAGGTTACTACCGATACCAAAACTGTTATTGAAATCAGCTCCATCAATAGTAAAGTTATTCTGCCTGAAATTACCACCGCCAATAGAAGCTCCGTTGGACTGCGGGGTGGCACGGGTAAAATCATTAATGCTTCGGCTTATACTTGGAAGCTGCTGCATTGCACGCAAACCAATATTGGTTACCGCACCGGTTCTGCCCGAATTCATGATCGGGTTTCTGCGGCCTGTTGTTACAATTACATTTTCAAGTGTGCCCACTGTTTTTGTCAGTACGCTGTTCACAAGAAAAGTTTCAGCAAGCTTTAAATAGACTTCATCAGCTTTCTCAACATCATAACCTACATAGCTTACCTGGATCAGGTAAGGTCCGCCCACCCGCATGTTTGAAATGGTGAACTGGCCTCCTCCCCTTGAAACGGTCGAATACCGTGTACCAGAAGGCTGGTGGGTGGCTATGACTGTTGCCCCGATAAGTGCTTCATCGGTATTACTTTTTACCGTGCCGGTAATGCTTGAAGTAGTTACTTGGGCAAATAATAGAGGACTGGCTGTTAAAGCTAAAGCAATCAGAAGGAGTATTTTTTTAAGCATATTAATTGGTTTTCGGTTGCAAAGAAAAGAAAAATTCTAAAATTAAATATAGACAAATATTAACAATCTGTAACTGAAAAATAATGCTTTATAATGACATCTTCCCCACAGAATTTGCTGCCCGGAGGCCGGTAAACTTTAAGAGTTGTTTTTTTGCACACAATTTTGCCTTAAATCCCTGCCATTTGTTCAATTTCTTTGAGAGTGCCATACAGGATATTAATCGTGAAAAATTTGTAATAGTTGCCATTAACAGGTTCGGGAAAACGACACAATTTGGTAAATGCCAGCCATAGTACCTGTCCCGAAGTTATCAAATTTATTACAAGCTATCTCAAAAGTCATTAATACAATAGCCTGTAGGACGGAAAGGCGGGAACGATTGATTATCAAAAGCTATTTTACTTACCGTCTTACCCCGGTAACTATCGGGGCGAAAAAACAGTTTTGAGATGGTTTCTGATAATCATTTCTGTTCGGGAACAATATCATCCTTTAGTAATAGTTTTTTCCTTTGCAACCGGTTTTGATATTTTCTTTTTTCGGAACAAATCGCCCAA
>JAHEZF010000119.1 GCA_023251215.1 Sphingobacteriales bacterium
TTGTATCAGCCATTTTTATGTTCATAGTTGTATCTGCAGGTTCAACGGCGGTTACAGTTCCCTTCACAGCAATTAATTTTTCGGCATATTTTTTATTGGCGGATTTATAATCTTTTTCAAATTCTTTTATAAAGGGAATGGCTTCAACAGTGTATTCAACTTTTAAATTGGCCGTATCCTCATAAGTTAGTGTGGCAAAATAAAAATAAATGGCAGCTCCGATAACGAGCAAGAGGCTTACCATTATTAGCGACCATTTAAGGACTTTTTTATTTCTTGGGTTTTTAATCACTTTCTTAAAATCTTTTTGACGATTTGTTTTAATAAAACCAGTGCTTCAAATCAATGGCAAAGTTTGGTCACTGCTATAATAATTCACTTGATATATGATAATAAAAAAAACCCGTCCTAAAATTTTAAGACGGGTTTCACTAACCCATGTTTGTTTATTTCTAAAACAGATTTTATGCAGCCTGCATTTCTTTTATCTTTTCCCTGATCTTGGTTTCAATTTCAGTTGATAACTCAGGGTTATCTACCAATAATTGCTTAACGGTATCACGGCCCTGGCCAAGCTTATCATTATTATAGCTGAACCAGCTTCCGCTCTTTTGAATAATGCCGAGTTCAACTCCAATATCAATTATTTCTCCAGTTTTTGAAATGCCTTCACCAAAAATGATGTCAAACTCTGCTGCACGGAATGGCGGAGCCACTTTATTTTTAACCACTTTTACTTTTACCCTGTTGCCAACTGCCTCTTCGCCATCTTTTATTTGTGCCTGGCGACGAATATCCAAACGAACCGAAGCATAGAATTTTAATGCATTACCACCGGTTGTTGTTTCAGGATTGCCAAACATCACACCGATCTTTTCTCTTAACTGGTTAATGAATATACAAATGGTATTTGTTTTGGAAATCGTAGCAGTGAGTTTACGCAAAGCCTGGCTCATCAATCTTGCCTGCAGCCCCATTTTGCTGTCACCCATTTCCCCTTCCAGTTCACCTTTGGGAACCAATGCAGCCACAGAATCAATTACCACTACATCCAATGCACCGGAAAGGATCAAACGGTCAGCGATTTCCAAAGCTTGTTCGCCATAATCAGGTTGTGATATTAAAAGATTGTCAACATCAACTCCAAGCTTTTGAGCATAGCTGCTGTCAAGAGCATGTTCTGCATCGATGATGGCACACATACCGCCTTTCTTTTGAGCTTCGGCGATCACATGTATAGCAATGGTTGTTTTGCCCGAAGATTCAGGTCCATAAATTTCCACTACCCGGCCGCGGGGCAATCCACCAATTCCAAGGGCCACATCGAGTCCGATAGAACCAGTGGATATAACCTCCATTTCATTCACACCTTTTTCATTCATCATCATTACGCTGCCCTTACCAAAATCTTTCTCGATCTTGTCTATTGTCAGCTTCAGTGCTTTTAATTTTTCTGTGTTGGTTGACATATCTGTAGATTTTTCTTTTGCTTTTGCCATGGATCAAAGTTAGGTTTTCAGAGGTGCGGGGATAAAAAATTTATTCAGGCGACGAAGCTAATCATTTTAGTAATTAGACACTAATTTATTTGGATGTTTTTTTTAAAAATACCACGAATGGGGTATGTCAGGTGTTTGGAAAACCACTTGAAAACCTCGAAAAATAATTCCGATATTTGGTGTCCAAAACTTTTTGATCTATGAAATATATATTCTCATTGCTGGTAGCTTTATCTGCAATCATTATTGTAAATGCACAGGATGCCGAATCAGCCAAACCAGGTATTGTGTATGGCAATTATTCCGAAACAGGAGCGGCCCCTATTAGTGTAAACGATCTTGAAAATAAAATGACCGACAATAAGTTTGATGGAAAGATCCAGGGCAAAGTAGTGGAAGTATGCCAGATGATGGGT
This sequence comes from Sphingobacteriales bacterium, assembly GCA_023251215.1. Taxonomy (GTDB): domain Bacteria; phylum Bacteroidota; class Bacteroidia; order Chitinophagales; family Chitinophagaceae; genus JAHEZF01. Next base: position 1,916 of record JAHEZF010000119.1, read on the forward strand.
TGCTGGGCTAAGTTAAAAAAAGAAGACGGCAGCACAGTAATGATAAAAGTAAAGGATCATGAATTTGCCATGCCAAAAGATATTGTGGGAAGAACAATTGTTGTTGAGGGTAAGGCCGAATTGAAGGAAACTTCAGTTGCCATGCAAAAGCATTACGCTGAAGATGCAGGCAAAAGCAAAGAAGAGATTGAGAAAATAAAAGAACCAAAGAAAGAACTGATCATGATGATCAAAGGAGTGAAAGTAGTGGAGTAGGGATTTCACACATCATATTATATACTGCCTCCCGCAACCAGGAGGCTTTTTTATATCTATAATTTTTGAATGGATTGCTGAATACTATAAATACTCATTGCACCCATAACAATCACAACTAACCAGCCAATTAACAACATCCATAGCGGATGTTGATACTCCTTCATTATAGAAGACTTTGTTGCAGCTATCAGAATTACACCCAGTGCGATCGGTAATATTATTCCATTGGCAACGCCGGCAAACACTAAAAGTTTTACAGGATTACCAATACTTACAAAAATTATAGTTGACATAATTATGAATAAGCTAATAATTATTTTTTCCTTTCTTAAAATAACAGGATGCAAGGTTTTCCAGAATGAAACGGAAGTAAATGATGCGCCAACAACTGAAGTGATGGCAGCGATCCAAATAACGGTACCAAAGAATTTATAACCCAATTCACCCGCTGCTGATCTGAAAACAGAAGCTGCAGGATTACCAGCAGCCAATTTTATTCCACCCCATACAACTCCTAATGCAGCAAGAAATAAAACAAACCGCATTAATGATGTAATAAGAATACCACTTACTGCACTCCTTGTTACTTGTTTTAAATTCTCTTTTCCTTTAATGCCTGCATCAAGCAAACGATGTGCGCCTGCAAATGAAATATAACCGCCGACAGTGCCACCGACCATTGTTACTATTTTCATCACATCAATTTTTTCCGGCCACACAGTTCTATACAATGCCTGCCCAAGCGGTGGATGAGATGCAAATGCAACATACACGGTAAGCCCGATCATTATAATGCCAAGCCATTTTGCAAAGCCATCAATTAAACCTCCTGCTTCTTTATACCAAAATATTCCAAGTGCAATCGCACAGCTGATAATAGCTCCATATTCAGCTTTCATTCCCGTCAATACATTTACACCTAAACCACAACCGGCAATATTTCCGATATTAAATATTAGGCCACCTGCTGCAATAAGTGATGCAAGAAAAAAACCAAGTCCGGGAAAAACCTTATTTGCTATATCCTGCGCCCTGTTTTCACTCACACTTACGATCCGCCAAATATTAATTTGGGTTCCAATATCAAGTAAAATGGATATCAGTATCACAAACCCAAAACTGGTAAGCAGTTGTTCTGTAAATAAAGATGTTTGTGTAAGGAATCCTGGACCGATTGCTGAGGTAGCCATCAGGAATGCAGCGCCGAGTATGGCGGAGTTTTTACTCCCAACCCCTCCCGCCCCTGGCGGGATAAATGGCGGGGAGTTATGCTCTTGTTTTAATTCCAATATTATTTTCTTTTAAAGCATGGTAAATTGCTTTTGCAAACTCAACCGCATGTTCACCATCTCCATGTATGCAAACCGTTTCAGCAACTATCGGAACTTTTTTTCCTGTTACTGAAGTTACCGTTCCTTCTTTTACCATTTGTAGTACTTGTGCTACGGCCATTTCTGTGGTTTCTATCAATGCGCCGGGTTTGTTCCGCGATGTCAGGCTTCCATCATCTTTATAGGTACGATCCGCAAACACTTCGCTTGCAGTGTTTACTCCAAGATTTTTTCCTTCTTTTATAAGGTAGCTGCCGCTGAGGCCATATAAAATATATTTATTGTTTGTATCTAAAATTGCTAAGGCAGCAAATGGCGCTAATCCCCTATCTCTTGCAGCCATATTATATAATGCGCCATGCGGTTTTACATGATGAACAGCAACATCGCTTTCGGCAGCAATTCTTTCCAAACTATTTATTTGCTTAACGATCATTTCATATACTTCGCCCGGATGAAACAACATATCTGTTCTTCCAAAATTTTCACGATCAGGATAGGATGGGTGTACACCAACAGCTACATTATATTTTTTGCAAAGCTCAACAGTTTGCCTCATTGTGTTCTCATCACCTGCATGATAGCCACAGGCAATGTTGGCTGATGAAATGTAAGGCATGATCTGTTCATCGCTGCCTGCACCTTCCCCCATGTCGCAGTTAATATCAATTGTTTTCATGTGTACTAATTTGCCCCTTCAACACCGCATCAAGCGGGACATTAGGGTTGTTTGTAGTTTGGAATATTTCCGGTTTAATGGAACACTTCACTCGCTTAATAATTTTTTATTTCATGGATAAAATTTTCGAGCCTCAATTTACAGGCAATTTGCAGTTGATGCAAATGCTGTTGCTGTTTTAGTAATAAATTTTCTGCTGTTTGATGGTCGGTAACTTTGAAATGTATTTTTTCACCTGCCCTCAATTGTGCAAGCATTGGTAAATAAGCTGAAATGATATTACCGAGCCGGGGATAACCGCCTGTGGTTTGGTGATCTGCCATTAAAATAATAAGTTGTCCATCAGGTAATAACTGAATCGTTCCAAAGCTTACGCCTGAAGAAACCAATTCAGTATTTATTGATGAATGTAATGGCTCACTGGCTAGCCGGTAACCCATGCGATCAGAATTATGAGAGATAAAAAATGGGTTCTTTAAAAATTTTTCCCGTGAAATCTTATCAAGCCAATCTAACTCAGCACCCGGTATTATCATTAATTCTTCTGATAATGGGATTCCAAAATCTTCATTTACTTTCCAGGGTAAAATCTTAAAATCTTTTTCATTCAGATTGAAATCTTCAAATTCATTTTTTAATCCGATCACATCATCTTTTAATAATTTTCTTCCTGAATAGCCACCTGCTTCCGCTTTCAGGTTTGTGCTATAACTGTTCAGCCATTTGGATAATTTTATTCCGCCTTTTATAGCAAGATAGCAGCGGCTTTTATTTTTTAGCGAAAGAAATTGAAGAGTGCGATCCTTATTTATTATTACCGGGCAATTGACTGGTATTGGATTTCCATTGATCGTTGCATTAAAATCAGCGCCGGTCAGTGCAATCATGACGGTTTCATCAAATGTCATTGAAGGCGCAGGAAAGTGCATTTCAATTACTGCCTCATCAATAGTATTGCCAACTAAAATATTTGCGATGGTTGCAGCATATTTATCCATACAGCCGGTTGGATTGATGCCCACATGCTGATAACCGAAACGGCCAATGTCCTGTATGCTGTCAAGCATTCCTGCTTTTAATATCTTCAAACTCATCTTTAGTTATTGAATAAAACTGAACCCGGTTACCCGATTTAAACAATGTAGGGTCTGCTTTTTCTTTGTCAAATAATTTCAATGGAGTTCTGCCGATAATTTGCCAGCCACCCGGAGATCGCAAAGGATAAACTCCTGTTTGTGATCCTGCAATTCCAACACTGCCTGCTTCAACAGGTACGGGTATTTTTTTTCTTGGTGATGCAATTCTATCATCCACCATTGCCATATACGCAAACCCGGGAAGAAAACCCAACATATAAACCCTGTAGGCTGATGAAGTGTGTAAGTGAATTATTTCATCAACAGAAATTTTGTTTTGCATTGCAATAAAGCCCAGGTCAACCCCGAAATCCTTTTCATAGCAGACCGGGATCGACAAAAGTTCACCCGGTTCTTCGATCTCATTTTTGTTGCACAACAATAAATCATTTACTCTTTTTAT
>JAHEZF010000120.1 GCA_023251215.1 Sphingobacteriales bacterium
GCTCCATCCTCCCAGCAATACCAGACCGATGAATGAACCTGCTTTCTGAATGGGATTGCCCAGGAAGAGACTGAATAAAAGCAAACTCAGCAGACTCATCACCAGCATCAGCAATGAATTGAATAATAATTTTGCCAAAATAAAATCCCGGGGGCTGGCGATGGAGTAGAAGTAAAGCATTCTTCCCCGGCTTTCCTGCAAAAAACTTTTGGCCACTGCATTGATGCAGATGAATAACTGAATTACCCAGAACAAACCATTCCACACGTTGCTTTCGGGTTCTTCAATAGCCATGTATAATACAAAGATGGTGGCGCCAATATATAATAAGATGCCGTAAAAGCTGTACTGCTGCCTTATTTCAAGCAGCAGGTCTTTTTTGAAAAGGGTGAATATGTGATTTAACGATCTCAAACTTTCTCCTTGTTATAACAAGTGCGGCATAGGGGTTCATATACATCTTTTGCACCCAGCACTACTTGCTCATCATTTGAAATTTTCCGGAATGAATAATTAGCAAGATTGCCGCAACGCATACAAATAGCATGCACTTTGGTTACAAAATCAGCTTTGGCCATAATGGAAGGCATTGGGCCAAAGGGATTGCCCAGGTAATCCATATCCAAACCAGCCACAATGACCCGGATGCCCCGGTGAGCCAGTTCATCGCATACGGCAGGCAACTGGTCATCAAAAAACTGGGCCTCATCCACGCCAATCACATCTGCATCCTGCGCCATCAGTAATATTTTCTGCGAATTATCAATAGGAGTGGATTGAATGGCAGTAGTATCATGCGAAACGATCCTGGTCTCATCATACCGTACATCAATAGTAGGTTTAAAGATTTCCACTTTTTGATTGGCGATCTTCACTCGTCTCAGCCGGCGAATAAGTTCTTCAGTCTTGCCGCTAAACATGGAGCCGCAAATCACTTCTATCCAGCCCCGGCGGTCTCCTCTAATGTTGGGTTCAATAAACATTGTTAAGATTTAATGATAAACAAATTTTCTTTACTTTATTGGCAAACTGTTTGTAATTTTAGAACAACTGATTTCGTTATTATACGGCTCTCAGGAAAATCATTTATAAATAATATCTTTTAACCGGTGGTCAAAAATACATAATGGAACGAATCGAAGCTCTGATTAACCAATTAAAAGAACAATTTGAACAAAATTCCGATCCGACAAGGCTGCTGGCAACTGTTCAATTATTGCAGCATGAACTGGCACAGCTCCAGGGTAGCAAGCCGCAAAGCCTTGGCACAGCAAAAGTGGCGGTAGTGCTTCCACAATCAATGAATGTTTTGGCTATGAATTATTCTGGATACGAAAAATATACCCCAAAGCGGTCAGAGAAAACAACAGTACAGGAACCCGATAGCTATCGGGTAAAAGAAACTTTGTTGGTGAAAAGTGATTCAGTATCCCTGGTGCAAAAAAGTGGCCAGCTGGATATGCTGTTCGATCCTATGACAGAGATACCGACTTTATCGCACCAACCCAGGGAAGTAAATGATACTACAGTACAAGGTGAATCACTAAATGATAAACTAAAGCAGGGGAAAACAGAGTTGATGGAAGTGCTTAGAGAAACTCCGGTAAAAGATCTTCGCAAGGCCATCGGGATCAATGACCGGTTTTTGTTTATCAACGAACTTTTCCGGGGAGATGAAGCTATGTATGAACGCAGCATAAAAACCATCAACAGTTTTAATATTTATCCTGAAGCGGAATACTGGATAAACCGGGAGTTGAAATTAAAACTGGGTTGGGATAATAATCACAAATCAGTTGAGCATTTTGATCAGCTTGTCAAAAGGCGTTTCTCCTGAATGTATTGTATGATCTTTTCAGTGGCCCCTGTGTTTTTTTGCACATAGTTTTTTGAAGCCTTGCTGAATTCCTGGTGTTGTTGCGGATCCATTCTCAGAGCAAGAAAAGTATTGGCTAAATCTTCTGCTGAAGAAATACTCACTGCTCCTTTTTTATCAATCAAATCAGTGGCTTCTTTGTATTTTTTATAATTAGGACCGAAAAAAACTGGTTTGCCATATACCGCCGCCTCCAGGACATTATGAACTCCGCCTTTTGTAAAACCTCCGCCAACATAATTGATATATCCGTATTTATACAAATGGGACAGCATGCCGATATTGTCAATGATAAGGATATCGTAGGGTTCTCGTTGCCTGCTCATCAGGATTATCTGCCGGTTGCTGGTTAATTCAGAAAATGTTATTGAACCGGGAAAAAGTTTTTTCAGCTCATACAGGTGTTTGTCGCCGGTTTCATGAGGAGCGATGATGAGTTTGAGAGCAGGAAGGTTTAACAGATGGAAAACTCCCTGTAACAATTTCTCGTCTTGTTTCCAGGTGCTGCCGGCAACAATGGTCTTGCTATTACCAATAAATTGTTCGATAGCAGGTATAGGTTCAAATTTTTCAGCTATTTCGATCACCCGGTCAAATCTTGTATCACCGGAAATACTGCAAATGCCGGCTAAGCCGATTTCGTCAATTAATTTTTTGGATGCTGAATTTTGCACAAATAAATGATCAAACCGGGCCAGCATTTTCCTTTGTAATCCCCCGTACCACTTAAAGAAAGGCATATCTTTTCTGAACAAGGCAGAAATGAGCAGCAGGGGAATATTCCTGTTCTTGATTTTCTTCAGGTAATAGTACCAGAATTCATATTTCACAAAGATCACCAATGAGGGATTGACGATCTCAAGAAATCGTTTGGCATTGCGGAGGCCATCCATGGGCAAATAAAAGATCCAGTCAGCTCCATCATAATTCTTTTTCACATCATAACCGGAAGGAGAGAAGAAAGTGAGTAATATCTTGTGCCTTGTACCTTGCGCCTTTAATCTTTCAATCACCGGTCTTCCCTGTTCAAATTCCCCCAGCGATGAGCAATGTATCCAGACGATCTTTTCATTTTTGGGGATTGTTTCTTTTAGCTTTTTGAAAACATTCCTTCTGCCCTTTACCCATTTTTTTGCTTTGCTGTTAAATAAAGAACCGATATGAGTGCCTGCTTTAAAAAGCAATAAAAAGATATTATATAAAAAAACAGACAAGCAGTTGATTTTAATTAAGAGTCAAAAGTAAAAGCAATCGGGTAAACTACCTGTATTTTACTATTTTTGCGCCACTTTAATATATAAATAAATCCTGATGCGGCCGATCCAGATGGTAGATACAAAAACACAGTACCAAAAGATAAAACCGGTGGTAGATAGTGCAGTGCTGCAGGTAATGGAAAGTTCAGCCTTTATCAATGGAAAAGCGGTGCAGGATTTTACAACAAACCTTTCTACTTATCTTGATGTTAAACATACCATTCCCTGTGCCAATGGAACTGATGCACTGCAGATAGCCATGATGGCGTTGGGATTGCAACCCGGCGATGAAGTGATCACACCTTCTTTTACTTATATAGCCACCACAGAAGTAATTGCATTGCTCAGGTTGACTCCTGTATTTGTCGAAGTGGATCCCCAAACTTTTTGCATGGATCCTGTGGCGCTGGAGAAAGCCATGACTTTAAAAACAAAAGCTATAGTTCCGGTTCATTTATATGGTCATGCTGCGCCGATGGAAGAAATAATGGCAACCGCAAAAAAGCACAACCTGTTTGTTATCGAAGATAATGCTCAGTCTATCGGTTGCGATTACATTTTTCCGGATGGAACAAAAAGGAAAACGGGTACTATCGGCCAAATAGGAACTACTTCTTTTTATCCTTCTAAAAATTTAGGGGCCTTTGGTGATGGCGGCGCTATTTTTACAGATGACGATGAACTGGCACATAAAATGAAAATGATCGTCAATCACGGGCAAAGCAAAAAATATTATCATGATGTGGTGGGCTGCAACAGCCGGCTCGATACTATACAGGCAGCAATTCTTGACATTAAGCTAAAACACCTGGATGAATACATTGTTGCAAGAAGAAAAGCAGCGGATTTTTATGATAAAGCATTTACCGGTCATCCAAAGATCATAACTCCTTACCGGGCTTCATATTCACATCATGTCTTTCATCAATATACTTTAGTGTTGGAAGGAATTGACCGTGATGGGATGAATCAATTCCTGACAGATAATAAAATTCCTTCCATGATCTATTACCCGGTACCGGGACATAGACAAAAAATGTTTGACCAGTTTAATGTGGCTTCACAAAAAATGCCGGTTACAGACTGGCTGACGGAAAGAGTAATTTCTTTACCTATGCATACTGAACTGGATGAGGAGCAATTGAATTTTATTACAACCAAGGTTTTGGAATTTATAAATAAATAAAATTTCATTCCCTCTCCAACCGGAGGAGGAAGAGAGGAGGTCATTTATGAATATTGCTGTTGTTGGAACCGGTTATGTTGGTTTGGTAACAGGTACCTGCTTTGCCGAAACCGGCAATACAGTAATCTGTGTAGATATTGACGAAAACAAAGTGAGCAAACTGCGAAATGGCGAAGTGACCTTTTACGAACCGGGGCTGGATAATTTGCTTCTCCGTAATCTCAAAGAAAAAAGACTTTCATTTACAACAGGACTTGCTGAAGGAGTAAAAGACGCCTTAGTCGTATTTCTTGCCTTACCTACTCCCCGTGATGAAAATGGTTCTGCCGATCTTCAGTATGTTTTAAATGTAGCAACGGAACTGGGTAAAATCATGAAAGGATATAAAATAATTGTCAATAAAAGTACAGTGCCGGTGGGAACAGCAGACACAGTAAAAGCAACGATTGCCAAAAATTATAAAGGTGAATTTGATGTGGTAAGTAACCCCGAATTTTTACGGGAGGGTGTGGCGGTTGAAGATTTTATGAAACCCGACAGAGTAGTGATTGGCCTTAGTTCCGCGAAAGCAAAAAAGATCATGGCAGATCTGTTCAGCCCCATCGTACAGCAGGGCAATGCGATTATATATATGGACGAACGATCTGCCGAGCTGACAAAATATGCGGCTAACTCTTTCCTGGCCACCAAAATTTCATTCATGAATGAAATTGCGAGGCTTTGCGAGTTGTTTGGCGCTGATGTGGATATGGTACGAAAGGGTATTGGCAGCGATGAACGGATAGGCAAGCAATTTTTATTTCCCGGTATTGGTTATGGTGGAGGTTGTTTTCCAAAAGATATGCAGGCATTGTTAGAGTCTTCCAAAGAAGTAAATTATGATTTCAGGATATTGAATGCAGTAATAGCGGTAAATGAAATACAAAAACTGAAGCTTTTACCCGGCATCAGGAACTATTTCAATAATGACCTGAAAGGAAAACGCTTTGCCATATGGGGGCTGGCATTTAAGCCCAATACAGATGATATACGAGAGGCGCCTGCGCTGGAGATCATTGATGTTTTGATCAGGGAAGGAGCTGCCGTGTGTGTTTTTGATCCCGTAGCAATGAATAATGTAAAAAAACAGATGGGAAATAAGGTTGACTATGCCCAGGATCAATATCATGCTTTGAAAAATGCTGATGCGCTGATCATAACAACCGAATGGAACGAATTCCGGACTCCTGATTTTTCAAAGATGGCTGCTAACCTTAAGAACAAAGTTATTTTCGATGGACGCAATCTGTTTGACCTGGCTGCAATCGGTGAATTGGGTTTTCATTATGAAAGTATAGGCCGGAAAATTGTGAACCCCCCAGCCCCTAAAGGGGTGTA
>JAHEZF010000121.1 GCA_023251215.1 Sphingobacteriales bacterium
ATTAAAGACCTGAATGAAACTAATTACCGTGATTTTCCCGATGTACAAACCATTGCTGAAGAAGCCACTGATTGGCCGGGAATTTCAAAGCCAACATGGAATGATGGATTGGGTTTTGGAATGAAGTGGATGATGGGCTGGATGCATGATACATTGAATTATTTTAAGACCGACCCATTGCTGCGCCAGTTTCAGCAGGATAAATTTTCGTTCAGCATGATGTATTATTATGATGAGAATTTCATGCTGCCGCTCAGTCATGATGAAGTGGTGCACGGCAAAAGCCCGATGATCTTCAAAATGTCCGGGGATGAATGGCAGAAGTTTGCCAACCTTCGATTACTTTATACATATATGTGGACACATCCCGGCGCCAAGCTTCTTTTTATGGGCAATGAATTTGGCCAGACCAGTGAATGGAATTATAAGTCAGAATTAGACTGGGACTTGTTACAATTCGATTGTCATCGTTTACTAAAGCAGTGTATCACCGATCTGAATAACTTATTGCAGTCAGAGCCGGCATTATATCAGAATCAGTTTAATAAGAATGGATTTGAGTGGATTGACCTGAATCACAGAGCTGAATCAGTGATTGTTTACCGCCGCACGGGAAAAAAGAAATCAGATGATTTACTGATCATTCTCAATATGACACCTGTAGTCAGAATGGATTGGGAAATTTACGTTAGGGAAAAACCCTATACACAGGAAATATTCAACAGTGACAAGACAATATACTGGGGCTCTGGAAACGTTTATAACCCTGAAATAAAATGCGATATGGTTGACAAAAGCCAAAAAACGTACCGGTTAAAGTTGAATTTGCCAGCCCTGGCTGGGATCATCCTGAAATAAATATTATTTTGGAGTGATGTTGGCTGATAACAAAATGGTTAAAGGTTATGATTTGTCAACAGTAAAATCTATCTTGTGATGCGAATCCTATTGAAATTCAGACTAAATAGTAACCCTATGCTCCGCAAAATTCTAACCTTGTGTCTTGTGTCAACAACTATGTTGGCCTATTCTCAAAATTCATTTACGACTAATAACTCCTCAGTTGCTGCAGTAACTGACAGCGCTGATTATTTTTTGCAAAAAGGTTTGCAGGAAAAACAAAATGGCCGGCGACTTGAATCGCTGAAGAATTTTGAAAAAGCTGCCAGGTATGATGCAAACAGTAAAATGATAACTACTGAACTGGCTTCCGCTTATTTTGACCTGCGCCGCTATAACCAGGCCAGGGAAATGTATAAAAAATTAGTGTCGCTTGGTGATGAGTCTTCCACTAACTATAAACAATTAATGACGCTTTCTTTTCAGTTGAAGCAGAACGATGATGTAATTGCTTATGCCAACAAATTAAAACTGCTTGATCCATCAGAAAAAATCAGTTACTACATTGGCAAGGTGAATTATGATCTGGATAATTATGGTGAAGCCATAAAATACCTGAATGCCGCTGCAACGGAAGACCCTCAAAATGCCGAAGTGCCCTACATGATTGCACACAGCTATGCAGATATGATGAATTACAAGCTGGCAGTTCCTTATTTCCTGAAAGCAATTGAGCTTAATCCAACTCAGAATTACTGGATCTATGAACTGGGGCTTATTTATTACGCCATGAATGATGATAAAAACTCATTGAAATATATTCTGGAAGCCGGTGAAAAAGGCCTGAAAAAGGATAATGATTATATGGAAAATCTTGGAATTGCTTACCTGAATGCGGGCAATCTGGATGAAGGTGTGAATATCCTTAACGAAATACTGAAGAAGAAACCCAGCGACATGAACATTCTGAACATGATCGCTGAAGCCTATTACTATAAAGGAAAATTTGACCTGGCAATGGATTACTGGGATAAGATACTGGAGTATGATAAAACAAATGCTTCCTCACTCTACATGATCGGTATGTGCTACCAGAAAAAAGGTGGAAAGGAAAATACCCAGAAAGGTATCCAGCTTTGTGATAAAGCAATTGAAATGGATCCAGGTCTTGCATCCTACAAACAGAAAAAAATGATGGCAGGGCTATAAAAGATTTTGAAATTGAGGAATTGGGAAATTTTGGAATTGAAATTTCAAAATTTCCCAATTTTACTTTTCCCAATTCACTACATTCTTTCAGGCACTTTTATCCCCAGCAGGTGCATTGCCGAAGCAATGATATTCGCATTCATTTCACTTAACTTGAGCCGCAGTTGTTTCTTTTCCTCAGATTCCGCATTCATCACCGAATGTTCAGTATAAAATGTATTGAATAATTTAGCCAGGTTGAAAACATAAATAGCAACAACTGAGGGATTGTGCTCTTCGCAAGCCTGTTCAATAGTCGCTGGATATTGTTCCAACAAAATAATAAGTTCTTTTTCAAGCTTAAGAAGACTGTCAACTCCCGTCCCGATAGCTATCGGGACCTGACTCACGACTCCCGACTGCTTTCTCAGTATTGACTTTATCCTCGCATGAGTGTACTGAATAAAAGTGGCCGTGAAACCGTGCAGGTCAATTGATTCTTCCGGATTAAAGACCATTCTTTTTTTTGGATCAACACGAAGCAGGAAAAATTTCAATGCGCCCAAACCGAGTATATCAAAAAGTTCTTTTAGTTTTCCGGAAGAAAATCCCTCAATCTTTCCCTGCTCTGTTGTTTTCTTTTCTGCCTGCGTCAGCATTTCATCCAGCAATATATCTGCATCCACAACATTTCCCTCCCTGCTTTTCATTTTTCCTGATGGCAACTCCACCATACCGTAGCTTAAATGGTAAACTCCATCCGCATAAGGCTTACCCATCTTTTTCAGAATCAGCTTCAGCGCTTTCATGTGATAATTTTGTTCATCCCCGATCACATAAATACTCTGGTCATAATGAAACTGTTCATATTTCTGCTGGGCCAGGCCCAGGTCCTGTGTTATATAAACAGAAGTGCCATCCTTTCTCAAGACTAATTTTTCATCCAATCCCTCAGATGTAAGATCGGCCCAAACACTGCCATCTTCTTTTTTAATAAATACTCCTTTAGCCAAACCTTCTTCCACAGATTTTTTTCCAAGCAAGTAAGTTTCACTTTCGTAATACATGATATTAAAATCGCTGCCGATGCGTTCATAGGTTACATCAAAGCCTTCATATACCCAACTGTTCATCTTTTTCCATAATTCAATCACCTCTGTTTTACCTGCCTCCCAATCTAAAAGCATTTGTTGAGTGGCTTTCATTATTGGAGCTTGTTTTTCTGCTTCCTCTTTACTCATTCCTTTTGCCATCAATTCTTCCACCTGCGTCTTATGTTCATCATTGAACTTTACATAATATTCTCCAACGAAATGATCTCCCTTTATACCGGCGCTTTTCGGTGTAGTTCCGTTGGCAAACAGTTGCCATGCAACCATACTTTTACAGATATGAATGCCGCGATCATTAACAACACAGCTTTTTATTACATCGTATCCACTTGCTTTCAGAATTTCAGCTACACTCCAGCCCAAGAAATTATTTCTTAAATGGCCCAGGTGCAAAGGTTTGTTGGTGTTGGGGGAGGAGTATTCCACCATTACCCTTTTGCCATTGCTTTGATGATATCCAAACTTATTATCTGAAAAATTTGATTGCAGAAAATGGATCCAGTAATTGTCACTGACAGTAAGATTTAAAAAACCCTTTATTACATTGTATGATTTAAAAAGTTCCGGATTATTTTTGGTCAGCATTTCCCCAATTTCATTTCCCAGTAGTTCGGGTGATTTCTTCAGTTGCTTTACAAATGAAAAAAGAACCAATGTATAATCACCTTCAAATTCGGGTTTGGTAATATTGATAGTAAGCTCTGATCCGGTAAACTCCTGATCGTATAATTCTTTTAAGGCCTTTACAACAAGTGGTTTTATCTGGCTGACAATACTCATCCTTCCTTTGGTTTGGCATCAAATTTACGATTGGAAGTCGGAATTTGGTCTTTGTAATTTGTTTCAATTACTTTGCCCATTCATGAGAAAACATATTCATAGCGTACGGGACCTGATTCTACCCATCATCGATTTCTTTTACCCGCCTTTCCGCAAACTGATGGGTTTGCGGACATTTCGCTATGCCGCATGCGGAGGCGGCAACACCATACTGGGACTTTTGGTATATTTTATAAGTTTCAGGTATATTTTAAAAGAGCAGGACCTGCACTTTGGCTTTTATGCTTTCAAATCGCACATAGCGGCTTTGTTCATGTCTTTTTGCATCAGTTTTCCTGTCGGATTTTTTTTAATGAAGTATGTAGTGTTCAGCGATTCTAATATGAAAGGCAGAATACAGTTATTCCGTTATTTCATGATCTATCTTTTTAACCTGGCGCTGAATTATCTTTTATTAAAGGTTTTCGTTGAGGTATTGCATATTTACCCGGTAGTGGCGCAAATACTCACCACCATCATCATTATCCTGTTCAGCTATGTGGCCCAGCGGCATTTTACTTTCAAAATAAATGATGCCGAAGAAGATCTTATAAACTGAAATCAACAGATTCTACTTTCACCGACAGATCACCGGTACAGTTGCTGCGGATAACAAGATGCTGCTGTAAAGGATAAATGCCAACCAATGTAATGTTGCTGATGTTCCCATAACTCCTAATGCCTTTTACCCATTCATGATTTAGCTGGCTATTGACGGATGCCTTGGCCGTGTCAATGAATGAGGTAAGGTCGAACCGGGCATATTTGCTGATCTCATTGGTAATTCTTTTGCTGAATAACCAGTAGGCAGCACGCAACAAAGCATCTTTTGATTTGATATCAAAATCAATATACTTCACTTCGATAATATGTGTTTCGTTATCATAAACAGGTTTGCCTGTAAAATAAATTATGCCGTCATTGGTTCCTGAAAAGTTCACCCGGATGATCAGTTTCTCATTACCCGAGCCAAAAAATTTGCAGTCTTTGATGATAAATGTTTTCTTTACCGGTCCTTTGTTAAAATCAAACTGCATTCCGGCTACCTGCTGGTTTAAAATATTGCTGAGCGAGTCATAGCTTAATACTGCATCCAAAAAAATATTGAAGCCGGGATGCCGGCTGAAGTCGCTCATATTGGGTACCGATGAGCTTTGCTCCAGAGGCTTTTCGAAACTTATTACCGGGCGGGCGGATAAGCCGAGATAGATATTTAAAGAATCGTTTTTCCCAAACAGGTTATTGATCCTGATTTTTTGCGGATTAATTTGCAGCCAGCCAAGGCCGTAAATATTATATACTTTATTAAGCTGATCCCATACCTGCTGAAAGCGGGGTTTCAGATCAACCATTCCGTATGAAACATCAAGATCTTCTTTAGCGGCATCCAGTTCCGTTTTTAATCCTTTCATAACCTGTTTGGTAATATCCTGTCCCCAAAAACATACCTCGCATTTATCCAATGGGATTGGTTCATCCCGTTTGATGGAAAGTTTTATTTTATAGTCCGGTAACACCGATAGGTTATTGGAAAAGGAAACATTCACTCTTCTTTCATGTTCATTAAAACCGCATTTGCAGGCAGGTGTCCAGGGTGAAATGGCTCTACCGTTCACACAAACTCTTGTTGAGCCAATAATTTTATAATAACCCGTGAATCCAAGATTAAGAGATAATCCTGAAGCCTTCATTTGCAAAGGGCCGCGG
>JAHEZF010000007.1 GCA_023251215.1 Sphingobacteriales bacterium
CAGGCAGGGAATTTTATAGCGGGAAATAGAACCAAAATTAGTAGCCGTACTGCCGATTGCCGCTGCGAATATTAAAGTAAATACAAGACACATAAGGAACACGGGGTTGGCAATTGCTTTACGAAAGAAAGTAAAAAATCCCCGTTTGTACATATAAAATACAGTGAAATAAAAAAAGAACAGAACCTCCAGTGCAGATAATAAAACGATCGGTGAAGTCACTTCCCATAAAAAGGGCCTGAACAAAGTAGCCACGATTCCATTCAATACCAGCAACACAGGATTACTACTGCCAACAGTGAAATAAGCTCCCTGCAACCTGGTACCCGCCGCTTCATAAAAATCACGGTTTGATTTACTTGTTTCAATAAGAGTGTCCAGTTTAAAGGTTTGGGCAGTTTCAGCAGAAGTAACATAGTTGATCAATAAAAAAGCAGTTACTACGCCAACTCCAAAAGTCATGAAAGCCATGATCCGGCGCAGCGTTTGGTTTTCCACTACTTTATTAAACTCACCAAACAGCCACAATACGATGGCAGGTGATATTGCCAGCAGGATATATACCTTGATATAATAAAGCAGGGTAACAGAAATAGCGATCCAAACCAGGGAAGCAAATATTTTCTGCCGTTTAATAAAAATATTAAACACAGCATAAAGAAGATATCCTACACTGCCGAAACAAATAGGGTCTTTCAGAAACCCTGCACTCCAGAAACCTACACTGGGTAAAAAAAGTGTTGCCAAGGCTATTTCTCTCCAATAATCAGGAAAATAATGAACAAAAAATTTATATAACCGGATAGCGCCGCCTAAGGCAAAAAAAGAAAATGCCAATGCCATGCATAAGTAGCTTTTATCAAAGATCAATGCAAAAGGCAGGCCCATCTTGGGAACAATAAAATTACTGGGCGAATGCATGAATTCAAAATTGGGGTAGGGAGAATTATCAAAAATAAAATAATTCATCAACGAAGATTTTACGTTGATGACTTTGGTTGTATATATTTTAATAAAATTATCGGTATTATCTGTAACAGCTTTGTGCAGGTCAAGGGTGCAGTGATAATACATTTCCGTGTCCCCTCCTTCAGTATAATAATAAGACATGATGAGTGTGTAAGCCAGTGTACAGAACATTTTGAAATAAAAAGCTTTAAGAAAAAGCTGTTTTTGTCTCTCGTCCTTGTACTTTCTTACAACAACTGAAAATATCATCAGCAGCACGATAAAACACAACGGCCCAACAACAACGTCTGTGGCCCTGAGAAGTGAAGCGAGGAGAATCATTAGTATTAAATAATAAAGGTATTCAATTTGTTTTTGCAGCTTTTCGCCGCAAAAGGTTTAGAATATTTTTTGTTCTTTTTTCTACCAGCCAGTATTGGAAATAAGCCAGAGCCAGAACAAAGAAGACTGCCGGTACCCAGACAAAATAGTTTAGTATGTACGGCGTATCGGGCTTTACAATTAACCAATAAATGCTAAGGTATAAAAATACCGAAGCGAGGTGAGTGATATATAAGGTATAGCTGAATCGTCCCACACCCATCAGCCATTTGATCCGCAGGTTATATTTTAAAAAATAGCCAATAAGCGCAACCCCTAACAGAGCCGATGGCATAAAGCTATACACGGTTTCTGTCTTGAAATAAATATTTACAGCGTACATTATTATTACAATAAGGGCTATCATGCCAAGAAGCATCCGTTTTGAAATTGATTGAAATACACCGGCAACCTTGTTATAATTTTTATATATCACTACTCCTATTGCAAAATAAATGTTGAACACAAATAAAAAAGCATATATGTATAGTGGAAGTCCCAGCGACCAAATTTTATCCGGCAAAATGAAATTTATTAAGAATAGTGTCAGGGATAAAAGTGCATAAAGATTGACTCTTCTTAAAATAAAAGGAGCCATCAAATAAAATATCACTTCATAGGTAAGAGACCAAAAAGGGGTGATGAATCCATGGCCAGGTGCGACAAATAGAACCATAAAATGCTGTTCCGGTTTAGGAAATGCTTCTTTAATGGTTAATCCAAGATCGGGAACATAAAATAAATTTTTCAGCATCATTGTTCCATCAAAATAGTTATTCATCTCATTGGTCCGTACAAAAGCAAAATTGGTCAAACTTCCATCATACCATTCAGGATGCCAGAGCCGGGTAATCACAAATACAAGCCCGGCCCATATCAATGCCACAACATAAGAAGGATAAATCCGAATAAACCGGCGTTTATAAAACTGCAATGGCGATCTGTTGACTGCAAGACTGTGAGCAATGGAAAAACCTGATAATACAAAAAAAACAATAACAAACTCAACGGCCAGCCTGGTAAGCATACTGCTGCCCACCATAAAATAATCCCAGACATTCCAGGTATTCCGTGGAAACAGTTTGGAAAATTCGCTGCCCCCTATCCACAATGTTCCCCGGCAATGTGCAATAGCTACATATAGTGAAGCTATACCACGGACAGAGTCCAGTATGTCAAAAGGGATCTTTCTTTTTTCGGGCATTCCTTAATGGTGTCACTGAATGATCCAGCTTGTGGTTATTTCTTTTTGAGATAACCTTTGTAGTAATCCCTTATGTATTCTTTCAGGCACAATTTCCAGTCACGCATTATATTTAAATTTCGGAGGTCAAGTTTTTTGTCAACCAGCCTTTCAGAAGCCGGCCTGGCAGCGAAATATATTTCTTTGAAATAATCTGATGAAACTGCTGTCAGCTTTATCTCTTTTTGCAGCCCCAGTACTTTTAGCAGTTCTGCAGCCACTTCAAACCGCCCGGTAATACCGGCACATACCATATTATATAAGCCCCAGTATTCCATTTCCAGCAGCAATTTTACATTGCGGGCAAAATCAAGTGTATAGGTTGGCGTTCCCAGTTTATCATCTACTACCAATAATTCTTTTTTCCCTTCTTTGATCTGCGCCATGATCTTTTGAATAAATTTTTTATCTTTTTTCGGACCGGCGCCCATCATCCAGCCGGCACGGCAAATAAGATAACGACTACAGTTTTGTGTCACAAATACTTCGCCTGCATATTTGCTTCTTGCATAATACCCCAATGGATTGGGCTGATCCCAGTCATCATAGGTATCTTTTTGGCCGTCAAAAATTCCGGCAGTACTGATGTATAGCAGGGGAATATCCAGTTCATTGGCTATATACACTGCATTTTCCACTGCTAATGTATTGGTCCGGTATGTTTCATCCTGGTTTTTTTCGCAATATTCAAGATCGGTGAATGCACCAATATGAAAAAGATACCCTGTTTTGAATTTTTTGACATCTTTCCGGTACGCTTCATAGTCGCGAAAATCTAAATAACTCAACCAATCTTCATTCACATCAATATCCGTACACTTCAGATCAAATTCATCTTTGAAGATTTTGTAGAATGCCTCTCCCAGCATACCACCGGCACCAGCCATATAAATTTTTTTCTTCTTGCTCATTTTTCTGGTATTACAGTTTTAAAGACCTGCAAATATTTGGGAAAATTCGCTTTAACTGAAAATAATTCTTCAACGGTTTTCCGCCCTGCCAGGCCCATTTGTTTTCTCAACTCCATATCATCAATCAGCCGGATGATACTTTGCTTCCATTCGTTTTCAGTTGCTGCTAAAAAACCCTGTACTCCGTTTTGCATAACCCGGAAATTTGTGCCGTAAGCTGTGGCAACCACAGGAATGCCAATAGCCATATAAGTTAAAGCTTTCAGGCTGCTTTTGCCAAGTGACCATTCATCGGCAGGTACCGGGTACAATCCTATTTCGAACCGGTGAAGATCTTTCACTTCTGTTTCTTCATTCCATGGAATATATTCGGTAGGCACATCTTTCATCTGGTATTCTTTATTGGCAATTACCAGCAATTTGATTTTTCGCTGCCTGCTGACTTCAGCCAAAACAGGTTGCAGGGTTTCAAGAAAAGGAATTGTGCTGTGAGTGCCAGTCCAGCCAATCGTTGTTACTTCCTGTTGCCGATACGAATCAACAGGAATAAAGCGTTCGGTATCGAAGGTGGAAGAAATATCAATAACTCTTTTGTATATGCTGATTTCTCGGGCAATCTCTTCCAGTTTGGAAGTGCAGACAATAACGTACTGGCTGTGTTTCATCAGCACAACCGGTTTTTTTCTCCCCTTTAATTTTTGAAAAAAATTATTTTTTGCCGGCCCGTATTTAGTAAGGAAGATCATGTCATCAATATCATAGATCACTCTTTTATTGAAAAAGAAAAGTATCCGCTCAAAAAAGGGCAATCCAAGCGGTGTTACCCATAAGTTTACAAATACTACATCGTAAAAAGGCGCCCTTAGCAGGTCACGGGTACGGCGCAGATAACCAATCGTTGTCCAGAATACTTTTTCAATTGTTCTGCCGGGCTGATAAATTATTTTCCAGAAACGTGGCGTTTGGAAAGACGAAATTCTGAAATCGTATCCCTCTTTTTCCAACAGACCAAGGTATTGTTCATATTTTAACCGCTGGGTGGCAGCGGTTCCTTCAGGGCTTGGACAGAGTATCAGAATTTTTTTTCTTTTTTTATCGTTCATGCTGATATCATCTTATACTTTTAAGATGCGTTTGTATATCTGCAAATAATCGCCGGCCCCTTTTTCAAGATCAAAATATTTAAACGCAGCTTTTCGGATACTATCTTTATCAATGGCCAGCAGTTCATTCATTCTGCAGGCAACCCGGTCATATTCAACCTCGGTAAATTCTTTTATCACAAGCCCTGTATGGGTTTCTTCAATAACACGACCGGTATCACCAATATCATTGCAAATAACCGGAATGCCCATACCCATCAGCTCAGCATGTTTTGTGGGAGAAGATGCAATTTTGGAATAAGTGGGGCGGATAAAAAAAATACTGCAATCACTAAGGCTGATAAAATCAGGCAGCTCGTTGCGGCCTGCATACATCACCACAATTTTATCGGGGGATATTCCTGATTCAGCCGCTTGTTTTTTTACTTTCTCCGGGGAATCTTTGGTAAGCACCAGCATTTTGAATTCAGGATGTTTTTGCAAAAGGCGTTTAAAAAAGTTAAACATTTCAATTGTCATATACCAGCCGCCTGCAGAACCGAGATAAGTAATGATCTTATCATCCGGCCCTATTCCTGTTTGTTCATGCAATGCGGCAGTAAACTCTTTTTTGATATGATGATAATCAAAATGATCAAGATCGGCACAGCAGGGTATTACATCTATCTGAAGGTTACTGAATGCTTCATTTTTAAGTAATTCATCCTTTGCTGCATGGGTCAATGAAATGATCCCGTCTGCCCGTTGTAAAAACTCTTTTTCTTTTTTCTTGTAATGTTTATATACATTCCGAAAAAAGAAATTGTTCATATTCCATTGGCCATTATCCACTTTTTCATCGGCCCAGAAACCCCGCATATCGAATAAAAATTTTATGCCTGCTTTTTTCTTCAGCCAAAGGCCAATTTCCGCGGCTACATAACTGCGGCAATGGATCATGTCAAATTTTTGCTGCCTGTATAACCGCAAGGCTTCTCTTTTCAGCTTCCAGCGGTCGTATATCTTGGAAAGTACAGGCGGGTTTTTGGTAAAATGCAGTGGTTTCCAGCAAATGGCTGAAGCATCTGTGATTTTTTCGATAACCTGTTTTTCCTTTTCGAATCTTGACTTTTTTTCGAAACTGAGAATGCTGAACCGGTAGCCCTGAGAAGACAATGCTGCGAGATAGGGTAATACCTGCGACTGACCGAGCGGGTCAGTCATACCATCATAGGATATATATAAGATTCTTTTCAAAAATGTTTTTCTTTATACCATTTATGCAGCAGTATCAGCACCCAAAGCCTGTTGTAGAGATAGTCCCTGCCTGCAAAAAATTGTTTCTTGATATGCTGTACCGGTTGGGGATAAACAAGATTACATTCTTCAATAACCGCCGGATTAAGATATTTTTCTACCAGATAACTCAGTTCTTTCTGCAACCATAAACGAAGCGGTATGGCAAATCCCCATTTGGGCCTGTCGAAAAATGAAGCCGGAACATAATCATACAAAACCTGTTTCAAAAGGTATTTACCCGTTTTTCCATTCAGCTTCAGCGAAGATGAAAGATTGATTGCAAACTCAACAAGCCGATGATCGAGAAGTGGAACCCTCACTTCCAGTGAATGCTGCATAGATGCCCGGTCAGCTTTCACCAGCAGTTCTTCCGGCAAATAATTTTTAATATCAAAAAAACTTTGTTCTTCTTCCGGCAATAAAATTCTTTTATTACTGCAGTTATACTCGTCAATAGCTACCGGGGCCGCATGTTTTACTATCCCTTCGATTTCTGATTCAGAAAAATAATACTGTTCCTGGGAAAAAATATGGCTTTTCCTGCGGGCCTCTGAAGGAAAACGGAAAAGATAGCTGGCTCTTTTACTTCTGTTTTTTCCCAAATTATACAACAACCTGCCAATTGGTTTGCGAAATGTTTTTATAACCGGATAGTTCAGCCTTCTTGCCCAATAATAAAAACCATATCCCATAAACAATTCATCGCCGCCATCACCAGACAGCGCAACAGTAACCTTGCTGCGGGCCAGTTGCGATACCATATAAGTAGGAATAGCTGATGAATCTGCATAGGGTTCATCATAAATACCCGTCAGCTTTTCCACCAGGTGAAGTGCATCCTGTTCGGTAACGGTAAACTCATGATGATCGCTACGAATATGTTTGGCAACCTTCGCAGCAAACCGGGCTTCATTATATTTTTCTTCTTTAAACCCGATGGAAAAAGTTTTTACCGGAATAGATGACCCCGATTGTGCCATGACTGCTACTGTGCTGGAATCAATACCGCCGCTGAGAAAAATACCTACCGGCACATCGCTGATCATACAATAGTTTACACTACTATGCAGCAATTGTTTTAGCTGTTCTTTGGCTTGTGTTTCATTAGTAAGTGTGGCGGGTTCCAGCTTACTGTCGAGCCACCAGAAAGGATAAGAAGCCAGCACTCCCTGCTGGTAAATGGCATAATATCCCGGTAGTATTTTTTTAAAATCATGATAGATACTTGTATCGCCGGGAATATAACCCAGATACAGAAAGGATGATACCGATTCATGATTGATTTCTTTTTTAACCGGCAACAAAAAAAGAGCTTTCAGCTCGGAAGCAAATGCCAGTTGGCCATCATGGTGATAATAGTACAGCGGTTTTACACCAATGCGGTCGCGGATAAGGTATAATTTTTCTTCCAGTTTATCCCATATGGCTATGGCAAACATGCCATTCAGATCGCTGAGACATTGTGGTCCCACTTTGGCAAAAGCTTCTATGATAACTTCTGAATCAGAAGAAGTACTCATCCGGATCTGGTACTTTTTGGCTACCTCCCTGAAATTGTACACTTCGCCATTATAGATCATCACATACCTGCCATCTTTGGAATAAAAGGGCTGATTGGCCGCTTCGGAAAGATCAAGAATACTCAAACGACGATGACCCAATCCAATCCCCGTTTTTTCATCAAAAAAATATCCTTCAGCATCAGGCCCCCTGTAGCTGACAATATCTGTCATCTGTTGCAAAAGCTGACGGGAAAAATTTGTGGAAACAAATCCGGCGATGCCGCACATAAATTATTGTTTGAGCCCTTTTATTACTGCAGCCTGAAAATTTTCTTTTCCGTAATGAACAAATCCTGCAAACGTTACTTTCATTCCTGATTCTTCAAACCATTTTTTAACTCTGGAAATTTTTTGCGGATGATCATGCTCCGGTGAAAACATGTCAAACGTATCGAGTATCACCCATTCTTTTAATTCCTTTTTCGAAAGATTATCTGGCAGGGTTCCCTTAATATCGCAAATGGGAAGAAACCGGTTAAAAATCTTTCCTGTGCCAAGTTTATTAAAAAAGAAATACAGCTTCATCAGCCATTCTGCATTTCTTTCAATCCTTCTTAATAATTTCTCATGTGACATTCGTCGGGTAAATGGCCGGAAAATATATTTGGCATGAACTTTTGTCCACAATCCTTTAACAGGATAAAAATCAACAACCACTTCGCCTCCGGGTTTTACCTTATCAATTAGTGCTTTTATCGATCTTTTAAAATCAGGTGTATGCTGTAATACCCCAAAACAAAAAATTTTGTCGAATGAATTATCAGGAAAAGGCATTTCATATATACTGGCCTGAAATAATTTAAACCGTTCGCCATGATGTCCATTATTCCGGTAGTTGGCTGAAACTGCATCTGAATAATCAATACTATACAAATTCGCCGGGGTATGATCCAAAACAACCTGTGAAAACCTTCCCGCTCCGCTTCCCACTTCCAGTAAATCCTTCCCTATTAATTCTTCAGGTTTCCATCCAGTCTCGGCAAAAAATCTCTCCCGGCTTAAATTAGAATTGGTTTGCTCCCTGTCAATTTGTGTTTTCTGAAATTTATTCCACTGAAAACCGAAGCTTTCAGTATAGTTATTGCCTTGTACCAGGCGCAACGCACCATTTACAAGAGGGAAAAAATTATCTTCATTATCGGAATAGCCGTTACCGTTTTTTCTTAATGTATGTCCATTAAGCGGATTAATAAGCTCAACCATTTTTTAGGAAATAATTCTGTTACTTTAAAATATCAGGAAGCTGCAGGTAAAACGGGGCGGAAAACTTTAACAGAAGGTATATTGTATGTCTGGCTGCGGTACACTTCGTGAGTCAGGTACACTTTTCTGAGCATCGTTACGTAATTTTCTTTGCTGGCTATTTTCTTTACCCTTTCAAAACCAGCTTTGGCAAATTCATTCAGGTCAACTTTGTGGTTGGCAACTGCTGTCACTTTCTGAACCAGGTCATTCACATTATTCAGATCGTAAAAAATAGCTTTGTTATCAGTTGCTTCCCGAAGCACTGGAATATCAGAAAGGATAGCAGGCATACCGCAGGCCATTGCTTCCAGCAGTGAGATAGGCTGCCCTTCAAAAACAGAACTCATGATAAAAGCATCATAATTGCGCAACACATTATGAATATCATCCCGCACACCGCAAAGCCTGATATTAAGATTATATTTCTCAATTTCAGTTTGCAATTGCCGTTGCAAGGGACCTGTACCAAAAATATCCAGGTGTACATTTTTCGGCATTGATTTGAATGCCTCGATAAGATAGGGATAGTTCTTTGCCGGTTTCAGGTTACCAACTGCTACCAGCCGCAGAATTCCATTGAAATTCATTTTGCGGTATTTAGCGGTATAATACTCGTCTTCCACATAATTGTATAAAATAGTATAAGGCCCTTTTACCCCGATGCACTGGTTGTAGTCGTTAAAAACTTCCCGGCAAATAGCAACGAGATGATGGCGTTTGCGGTAGGTGATCTTCTCAAGCCACTTATTCATCCGGCTGACAAAATAATTCTTACTGGGCAGACTATGAATGGTGGTAATCAATTTTACATCTTTAGGGCAGGCTAGCCTGGCAATAAGTGTGGCAATGAATAAATGAGAATGAACGACGTCAATATTGTTTTTCCGGATATACCGGCGCAATTCAATTGCGCAACGGGGAATATCAAGTTTGGTATACCGGTAGTTTAATTTTTTGATCTTGCAGGAAACCGGCAACTGGCAGGCCAATGCATCAGAGCCATTGAGGTAAACAACATGATGCCGCATTTCAGGCAGGCTTTTCACAGCGCCTATCATTACTTTCTCAGCGCCACCGATACCAAGGGTATCAATAATGTGCAGAATATTGGTTTCAGGCATAGGACACTAAATTGGTTTCTACAAGGATTGAATTCAGAGGTACGGGCTATAAATTTAATCCGGGTGTCCTTTGTATGCCAGTTATGTGCCTGAAACTTTATTAAATCAAGTAGAACTGCTTTTACATTTTTCGTAAAACCACGACAGGCGACTGCGTAAAACTACAGCCGGCTGTAAAGTGCATTCAATTTTTCAAAATACTGATCACGGTGAGCAAACTCATTTACTCTTTTGTGCGATGCAGCAGCCATTCTTTTCAAATCAACTTTTCCTTCCAACACCTGCTGTATTTTACAGCCAAAACTCATCGGATCATTGATATCGAAATAAAGAGCATCATTGCCTGTTACTTCCCGCAACACAGGTATGTCTGCCAGTAAAACGGGCAGACCGCAGGCCATGGCTTCCAGTAATGATAAGGGTTGTCCTTCAAAAAAAGAACTCATCACAAAAGCATCATAGCGGGGCAAAATCGTATGCATGTCTTTTTGCAAACCGCATAACCTGATATTGAGTTTATGCTCATTAATCTGTTTTTTTAATTCAGCCTGCATAAGGCCCTCTCCGTAAATATCCAGTGAAACAGACGGGGAAATTTTTTTAAACGCTTCAATGAGGTAAGGATAATTTTTTTGATGCCTGAGATTACCCACAGCCACCAGTTGCAGTTTATCTTTTGAAAATTCAGCCCTGGGTTGCGGAGCAAAAAATTTTTCATCAATAAAATTATACAGAACGGTGGAAGGCCCTTTTAAGCCAACATAGTTTTTAAAATCTTTCAATACTTCCTGCGAAACAGCTATGATATGATGCCGCTTGCGATAACTGAGCCGTTCAATGATAAGTGTCATCCGGCTTCCGTGGTAAGCGGCAAGACTTGAAATAGCATGAATACTGTTAAACAAAAGGACCTTGCGGGGAGTAGCCAGGCGGGATAATATATTTGCCTTGTACAGGTGTGCATGGACAATATCAATATTGTTTTCCCTGATATACTTTTTTACTTTTCCCACTGCCCGGATAAAGTCAGGTCTGTTTTTTATTCCAAGATTCAAAAAAGCACAATCAGCAGAAATGGAAGAACGCAATGTTTCCGGTTCCCCAAGGATAATAAGGTGATGCTCATAGTTGCTCATCCCATTGATCATCCCCAGCAGCAACTTTTCTGCGCCACCTATTGCCAGCGATTCGATTATGTGCAGAATTTTTTTGGGCAATCGTTCAGGTTGAAAATTCAGCAACTTGATCGTTCTTATGTTCGCCTTTTTTTCCCAGCATCCGGATCAAATTTTTTAGTACATACTGCGGAAACAGCCAGTTGAACCGCCAATGCCTGAAAATAAACTGAAGCGTTTTCCATCCGGGGGCATTGGTACTATTGTGGTAAATAAATACCATCCTGTAATAATCCTTCATCTGGCGAAGCCAGTTGTTTATATTTGTTTTATCAAGTAGTGGCGATGCAAACCGGGCAATGGCTTCCAGTGAAGCCAACTCTTTTTTAAAATTCTGTTCATTCAATGATTTGGATTCATTGAAACCATGCTGCCGCCATACCGCCACTTTGCGGGATGATAAGATCACTTTTCCTGTAAGCGATAACCGGGACACTGATTGAAAGTCGGTAAACAAACAATCAAAATTGTAGAAATCTGTTTCCATCGCTTTTTTTCTATTATATACAGTGGCGCAATGAGTAAACTTCCTGATGCGTGGAAAGTTTAAAAAATAATCTTTTCCATCCGTTATTATTTCTTCGTCACTCAATATTTCAAAACGAGGTAATGCCTTTTTTAATTTTTCCATGTCATGATTGGCCTGATAAAAAGCAATGTCATCAGCCGGGTAGCGACTGATCATTTCCATGGCATGTGCAATAAAATCCAGGTCGGTAAAATAATCATCGCCGTCAAGGTTTACATACCAGCCGGTTGTTGCATAATTATACAGTATGTGCCGGTAATTGGCCACCCGGCCCATATTGGTATCATTCAGTTTATATTCTATCCGTTCGTCATTAAATGAACGAATTATTGAGGCTGTTGAATCAGTGGAACGGTCATCGGCAACGATTATTTGTAAGGAAGGATAAGTTTGTTTCAAACAGCCCCCGATCGTTTCTTTTATGTAAGCCGCCTGGTTGTAAGTGGGAATACCTACTGTAACGGCTGTGTTTTTGTTTTGATCCATTTATTTTACTTCTGTTCCGGTAAGAAGATCGTTCAGGTAACCTAATGCTGCCGAGTGAACATAGGTGCTGTATCTTCCTTTTGTAAACTCAGGCGTCAGCCTGGCCATTTTATGAAACCATGTTTTGGCTTTTGTAGTCCGCTTTTGCAGATGCTGCATTCCTAAACGATAATATTCTGAGTTATTTTCATTGATGCCCACCGCTGCCAGCTCACCTAATTTAATTCTGAACTTTGAAAGCACTGTTTGTTTGTATTGCCTGCTGCCCAGGTGTTTTAATAATTTCAGCTTCCTGCTGAATGGTAACCTGAAATCCCTTGCACCCAACTGTTGTGAAGTATGCTGGCGATAAAGCACCAGCGGAGTTTCTATTAATGCGATCTTTCCATCCAGTGCGGCGGCAAGAGCAATAGCATAATCATGTAAAATAATTTTGAAATTATACGATGCAAAAGAAGCTATTCGTTCTTTGAAGGAAGACCGCATCACCGTAGCTGCGCCGGTTACCACATTACCAGCATGCAACATGTATTCTACTCCCCCGGTTCTTATCCAACGCTGCCGGTTTACTTTTGTAAAATGCAGGCGGTTCCACATGGTATTGTTAAGCGGCTTCAGATCTTCATCAACCAGCGACAGGTCAGAAAAGAATACATCTATGTTTTTATTTTCCGGCTTTTGAAATAATTCAATGACGGTTGCCAGTTTTTCCGGTAGCCATATATCATCCTGGTCGCATAAAGCAATAAATTCTCCTTTACATAAAGAGATGGCATTAAAAAAATTGGCAGTGATTCCTATCTTTTTTTCATTCCGGTAAATACTGATGGGGAAAGGGGCTGTGCTTTTATACGCTTCCGCAACTGCTATTGTATTGTCATCGGAAAGATCATCGCAAATAATCACCTCGCCGGGCAGCAAAGTTTGTGCAGCAAGACTGTCCAGTTGTCCTTTTAAATATTTCTCACCATTATATGTACATAAAGCAATTGACAGCATAACATAAACAGGGTAAAAATTTGATTAATATTTCATTTGTGTTTGTCGTCAGCAGATAAGGTTTAATTTATTTAACCACGGAGGACACAGCGTATCACAGTGTTTGTCTTTCCCTTTGTGTACCTCCGTGTCTGCTGTGGTTCCTATTTTTTAAACAGGTTCATTTTTTAAACAGATCCTTTACTGCAGCCAGGAAAAAACTATGAGAATAGTTATAATAACGAAGTGTGAACAGTTCTTTTAATATTGCAGGCATCCGTTTCAGTTTGTTTGCAGGTAAATTTTTCCGGGCCTCGAAATGTTTAATCATTTTGTTTAATCGGTTGAGTTGTTCTGCTTTAAACCCCAGCCCGGTCAAATCGTCCCGGCTTTTACAATACCCGTTCAGGATATCTTCTGTTTCGATTGCGACAGATGTTTGTCCTTTCAGAATTTTTTTCGCTCCTGAAAAAAAGATAGGTTCCGGCTTTTCTATCTTTGTCCCTGCCGCCTGCGCAATATGCTGCCGGTAAAAACCGGTTGCTTCATTTATAAATGATACACTGTTTGTCCTGGCTGCCATTAAAGCAATAAGTCCATCATGAAACCATATCTTGTACGGTCTTGATAAAGCATCATCAATTTCATTTCGAAAAGAACTTCTAAAAACAACTGAGGCCCCGGTTACCAGGTTTCCGCGGTTCAATAAAATATCTAATGCTCCTCCACGCATCCATTTTTTCTGAAGCTTTTTATTAAAATTGATCTGCTGCCACATGGTTTTACCGAGGCTGTTTAAATTTTCATCAGTCAGTAACAGGTCAGAAAATACAACTTGTATCTCCTTGTTTTGTGATAACTGAAAAAAATCAATTACTCTTTTCAGTTTACCTTTCATCCATACATCGTCCTGATCGCACAACGCAATGTAGTCACCCTTACAAATAGATATGGTCTTGCGAAAATTCTGCATAACTCCCATTCGTTTTTCATTGCGGTATAAATGAACGGAGATTTGCGAATGGCGTGAAAAATTTTCAACAACCTGTATCGTTTGGTCTTCAGAGCCATCATCACAGATCACTATTTCAGCAGGTAACAGGGATTGCGCAGCAATGCTCTCCAACTGCTCCTGTAAAAATTTTTCTCCATTATAAGTGCATAAGGCCACCGAGATCATAATCGCTGATAAAATTCCGGTATCAATCCTGCCGGTTAAGTTGGGCTATCAATGCAGTAATTTTTTACACCAGTTAATATCGCTATCCACCATTTCCTTTACCATTTGTTCCAGGGTATATTTCGGTTGCCAGCCTAATTTTTCTTTTGCTTTGCCGGCATCGCCAATTAACATATCCACTTCGGTAGGACGGTAATACATTTTATCCACCACTACTACCACCTGACCGGGTTTTACTTTGTACGCCGGGTTAGCCGACCCGGTAACAACAGCTTTTTCATTAATTCCTTTCCCTTCAAAAGCAATGCTGATCCCAACATGACCAAAAGCCATGATGAGAAAATCACGGATGGATGTTGTCTTTCCGGTAGCGATAACAAAATCTTCCGGCTTATCCTGCTGCATCATCAACCACATGGCTACCACATAATCTTTGGCATGGCCCCAGTCTCTTTTGGCATCAAGATTTCCTAAAACGATCTTGTTTTCAATACCTGCTATTATTTTGGCCACACCCAATGTGATCTTGCGGGTTACAAAATTTTCGCCCCGCACCGGGCTTTCATGATTGAACAGAATACCATTCACTGCAAATAAATTATAAGCTTCCCTGTAGTTAACGGTGATCCAGTATGCATATAATTTAGCAACTGCATACGGCGACCGCGGATAAAACGGCGTGGTTTCCTTTTGCGGAATTTCCTGCGCCAACCCGAACAACTCAGAAGTAGCTGCCTGGTAAATTTTAGTTTTCTTTTCCAATCCAAGAATTCTTACCGCTTCAAGCAATCTTAATACTCCAATACCATCGGCATTGGCTGTATATTCCGGCGTTTCAAAACTTACTTTCACATGGCTTTGCGCCGCCAGGTTATAAATTTCATCAGGCTGCACCTGCTGAATAATTCTTATCTGGTTTGAAGAATCAGTAGCATCGCCATAATGAGTAAAAAACCGGTCATGCGCAGGATGATCATGCTCCAGCAGGTGGTCAATCCTGTCGGTATTAATAAGCGATGTTCTTCGCTTGATGCCATGTACGGTATATCCTTTTTCCAGTAAAAGATCGGCAAGGTACGAACCGTCCTGGCCGGTTACTCCTGTTATCAATGCAATTTTAGACATAGAGTCAGTTCTGGTTTTTTAATAAATGATCAATAAACGGCTGAACCGTTTTATCAAAGCTGTAATGTTCGGCCGCCTTCAGGCAGTTTGCCGAATACCATTCAAAGTTATTTTCAATTTTTTCAATGGCCTGCCTGATAGCTTCAGGAGTTAATTCTTTTATCAAAATACCACAATCAAATTCATTGACTGCCTGCAGGCCCGATGTATCAATGGCAACCACGGGAACACCCGCCGCAAAATATTTAAATAGTTTTCCTGACGGGGCTGAATAATAATTAAAAGTTTTAATATTGGACAAGTTGAAATTGTAAAAACAAAAACCAATTCGGAATTTCCTGAGGTAAGGAACAATAGCTGTCTCATCAAGGTAATCGTCTTCGATGATCAGCTGCTTCTGTTCCAGCAGGTCGCTATATTCTTTTTGTATCCTCAATTTGTCTCTTGTGAGTACAGCTCCTTTCACCGTCATCACTTCAGCAGGGAAAGCTTTTAAATATTCCAGGCAGTGATAAAACCCAAAAGCATCCCAGGCTGTGCCGCAATATATCAGCCCCTTGCGGTCAGTAGCGGATTGATTGGGTTTGAACACCGGCGCATTCTGAATATAAAAGGTTTTCAGTTGTTTCCCGTTAAATAAATATTTGTAACGTTCTTCCGTTTGTATGATCACCGAATCAATGTTATCAAAATTGCATTGCTTATGGTAAATGTCATTCTCCAGTATTTCCAACGATAGCATAGTAGCTTTTTTGTTCAGCAGCTGGCAAAACAATAAGTTCCTGCTGTCAACGGCTATGATGTGATCCGGGTTTTCCCGCTGCAAAAAACTTTTAATGAACCTGAATACATAAAAATAATCTCCGGTAAGAAAATCGTGGTCTTTAAAATATTTTGTTTCCCTGTTAAACAAAGCCAGCAACTCAAACCTTGCCCGGTTCATATACGTGTAAAAGTCTGCGTATTTATAATCGTAATAAACAACC
>JAHEZF010000122.1:0-1177 GCA_023251215.1 Sphingobacteriales bacterium
CAGGAAGTTGGTAAGGATGGAAAGACTGTTGATGATTTAAGAACATGGTTACTGAAAAACAAACAGACCAATAATTGGAAGACAACAAAAGCGACGGCTGAAGCTTGTTATGCATTGTTGCTGCAGGGTACTGCCCCGATAGCTATCGGGGGGTTAAGCAATGAACCGACAGTACAGATAAACTTAGGCGGTACAATAATAAGTTCAGGAGAAAATAAACAAGAAGCAGGAACTGGTTATATTAAAAAGACAATTGATGGAAATAAAGTGAATCCACAGATGGGGAACATCTCCGTAACAGTTGGGTCTTCGAAAGCCTCCCCCACCGGGGGAGGTTTGGTGGGGGCTTCCTGGGGCGCTGTTTACTGGCAATATTTTGAAGACCTGGATAAAATTACTACAGCCGCTACTCCACTCAAACTGGTGAAAAAATTATTTGTTGAAAAAAATACAGATCATGGCCCGGTTCTTACTCCGATAAATGATGGAGATATTTTGAAAGTCGGCGATAAAATAAAAGTAAGAGTAGAACTCCGTGTAGACCGGGATATGGAATATGTGCACATGAAAGACATGCGGGCATCTGCAATGGAACCAGTGAATGTATTAAGCGAATACAAATGGCAGGGTGGATTAGGATATTATGAAAGTACAAAAGATGCAAGCACCAATTTTTTCTTCAGCTATTTACAAAAAGGAATCTATGTCTTCGAATACCCGTTATTTGTTACTCATTCCGGTAATTTCAGCAATGGCATTACAACAATACAGTGCATGTATGCTCCTGAGTTTAGTTCGCATAGCGAAGGAATTCGCATTAATGTTGAGTGATGTGTTCTCCCTCTCCAAAGGAGAGGGAGTTAGAGGGTGAGGCCGTATGCACCAGAATTCTCTTCGCATAGTGAAGGTGTTCGTATCAATGTAGAACGATAAGTTCACGCAGGGAACGCTGAGCTCGCTGAGAAACTCTGTGCTCCCTGTGATCTCTGCCTGATATAAAATTTTAAGGCTGGTTCAATAAGTGCCTTTTAATTTTACAATATGCAAGTTGATTTTTTAATAATCGGCCAGGGTATTTCAGGCACCTTTCTTTCGTGGTATCTGCAGAAAGAAGGAAAAACTTTTCTCGTCATTGATAATAACGATAAAAACTCTTCTTCAAGAATGGCGGCTGGCA
>JAHEZF010000122.1:1187-5619 GCA_023251215.1 Sphingobacteriales bacterium
AAATTTTACCTTTTGTCCGGGAAGCCTACACTGAAATTGGCCATGCGTTAAATATTGAAGTTATTTCGCAAAAAAGCCTCATTGATTTTTTTCCCAACCCACATCAACAACAGGTTTTTACGGAAAGAGTTGATGAAAACGATGAATACCTGCATACTTATCCTGAACAAAATCAATTCAATCCTTTTTTTAATTATGAATTGGGCTGCGGAGAGATCCGCCACTGTTATACCGCTCATCTTGAAATTTTGCTCCCGGCCTGGCAACAGCATCTCAAAACAAACAGGCAATTACTGGAAGAAGATTTTGAAATTGAAAAATTACATATCAGTGATACGAAAGTTCAATATAAAGACATCAGCGCTGAAAAAATAATATTCTGTGATGGCCTCAAAAGTTTTCAAAACCCCTATTTTTCAAAGTTACCCTTTGCGCCAAACAAAGGTGAGGCCCTCAGTATTGAAATTCCGGGTTTGCCCGGCAAGCATATTTATAAAAAAGGATTTGTGCTATCGCCATTATCAACTGATAGCCTGTTTTGGTTTGGCTCCAATTATCAATGGAAGTTTGATAATACTGAACCTTCAAAAAAATTTTATGAGCAGGCCATTCGCCACCTGCAGGCATGGCTCAAACTTTCCTATACAATTCATGAGCATAAAGCGGGTTTGCGTCCGGCAACTTTAGAACGACGGCCTTTTGTTGGATTTCACCCCCATCAAAAAAATATCGCTATTCTGAATGGCATGGGCTCCAAAGGATGTTCACTGGCTCCTTTTTTTGCCAAACAACTAACTGATCACATTCTTTATAGCAATGCAATTTCACCGGAAGCCGACATTAAAAGGTTTTCCAAAATTTTAGCGAGATAGCAGAGTCCCCGCCGACTGGCGGGGATTCAGGGGCTTAAAATTCTTTCCCGCAGCAATTGATATTTTCCTCAAATACTTATTTTTGGTTTTAACTGAATAAGAATAAAAAAATAAAAGGTTACCATGAAACAAACCAATGAGTCTGTTTATACCATTCCTGCCAGTTTTCGAAAGATGGAGAATATGCATATTGCTTTCTGGCTGATGAAAGACATCAGTTGGTGTATGATATGGAGAGAACTGGGCATCGCCATGATCGTTCCTACCCTGTCAGTTGCCATATGGATTTCCTGGCGAACTCGTCAAATAAAATCTGAACTGGCTCATAACTTAGCCATAGTTTTCTGGATCAGCGCCAATGCTTACTGGATGATCAGTGAGTTTTTTCATTTTGATACTTTACAGATTTGGATGGATTTTACGGGCAAACATCTTGCATTGATCCCTTTCAGCACAGGTGCGCTAATTCTTCTATATTATTATGCAGTGCAGCGTCCAAAAGAAATAAAAGAAAAACAGGTAATAACTATGTAACAATCACAGGTTGATTTTTTCTTTTATACTGCAGATAAAAGCGGCGGGCAAAAAAAAGTAATGTCAATGTAATCATGGTTCGGATTTTAATAGTTTATTATAGGTTAACGGATCCTGGTTCAATACCCTGCATAGCGCTTCATACAGATCGGGCATATTTTCTTTCAACCCACGGGGATTTTCAAAAAAAGCCTCTACACTTACCGCCCAAAACTCATGCAGGTTGCTGAATGCATAACTGCGCAGGTAACTACGCCTTTGAGTAATAAGTTCTGCCAGTATCGGGCCGGTACTGTTCGAAAACCTTTCATAATTCAGCCGGAAATGCGCATCAATGCCATATTGCGCAAAAAAATTATTGTACAGCAGCGCATGTGCCATTTCATGTACAGCAACGTTGATATTGTCATTTTTATGCGAATACCCGTATAAAAAATGTTTCCACGATAAGTAAATACCATCAGGAGCAACATGGCCAATGTACAACTCTTCATCTTCGTCCATGCGGTAAGCATCGGCCAGTATATAGATATCCTTAAAATGAGATAATAAGTAGTTTTTTAATCCGAATGTTACCTGTATGGCCGATGAGCTTATCAGTATGGCCGTATCTTCATTATTTTCCAGGCCGATAAAATGGAATTTTTTGCTGCTTTTAAATTGATGAACTCTTTTTACAAACCTTAGTTTCTCTTCATGTGGCAGATCATTGAAATAGGTAAAAAGGCCGCCAATAACAAATGAATAATTATTGAAAAGTTCGTCGGTGATAAATAAATCAGGGGAATGATCCGCAGCAGGCTGGTGAGTGCTGCTTGCAAAAATGCTGTTTAATTTTCGCAGGAAGGATTGCATAGAGTACGGTTCGGAGTTTAAATATAGATATTCAGTTTCCAATTTGCAAGTTCTTCAGGCCTTTTGTTGCTATATTTGCCCACTGCTGAAAGTTATACGGCGTAATATTTTGGTAGTCAGTCCCGATAACCATCGGGATACTGCTATTATCGTTTCTTGCGCCCGCCCCGACGAGGAGCGAAGCGACAGAACTCGGGATCGCACAGTTCAGCTGCACCATCCCGATGGTTATCGGGACTACTAAACAATATTGAATCTTACTATGTACAGAACAAACACATGCGGCGAGCTAAGAATAATTGACAAAGAAAAAAAAGTCACCCTCGCCGGCTGGGTGCAAACTGTTCGTAAATTCGGCTCCATCAGCTTTGTTGATCTTCGTGACCGGTACGGTATTACTCAATTATTATTTGGCGAAGATATGAACCAGCAATTGGCTGAAACTCCCCTGGGCCGGGAATATGTATTACAGGCAACCGGAACAGTGACTGAACGCAGCAATAAAAATCCGTCTCTTCCAACAGGTGATATTGAGATCAATGTTTCTTCATTCAAAATATTAAACAGATCTGCTGTTCCTCCTTTTACAATTCAGGATGATACTGACGGCGGTGATGACCTGAGAATGAAGTATCGTTTTTTAGATCTTCGACGTAATCCTGTAAAAAATAATATTGAGTTGCGGTATGCCGTAAACCGGGCTGCAAGAAATTATTTGCACCGGCAGAACTTCATTGAAATTGAAACACCTTTCCTTATTAAATCAACACCCGAAGGAGCCAGGGACTTTGTGGTGCCATCAAGAATGAACCCTGGTCAGTTTTATGCTTTGCCGCAATCACCACAAACATTCAAACAACTTTTGATGATAAGCGGATATGACCGTTATTACCAGGTCGTAAAATGTTTTCGTGATGAAGACCTGAGAGCTGACCGGCAGCCTGAATTCACCCAGATAGATTGTGAGATGGCCTTTGCAGAACAGGAAGATGTGTTGCAGATGTTTGAGGGAATGATCAAAGAAATTTTTAAAAAGATAAAAGGAATTAAAATAAAAGGAAAAATAACAAGGCTTACATGGGAAGATGCAATACGTTATTATGGAAATGATAAGCCGGATTTGCGCTTTGACATGAAGTTGACTGAACTAAAAACCATATTTTCATCAAAAAAAAGAAATCTTTTCAAAAAAGAAATTAATGAAAGCGGGTTTGCTGTTATTAAGGATGCGGAACTGGTAGGCGCCATTTGTGTTCCCGGCTGCAGCGAATATTCAAGAAAACAAACTGATGAACTGACCGAATGGGTAAAACGGCCGCAGATTGGCATGACAGGCCTTATATATGTGAAGTGCAATACCGATGGAACATTAAAAAGTCCGGTGGATAAATTTTTTGATGAAAGCAAACTGAAGTCGCTGGCAGAAAAATGCAAAGCAAAGCCGGGTGACCTGATATTGATTCTTGCAGGCAAAGAAGAGCTAACAAGAAAAGCTTTGAGTGAACTGCGATTGGAAATGGCCGAACGATTGGGTCTGAGAAAACCCGATGAATTCAAACTGCTCTGGATTTTCGATTTTCCGTTGTTTGAATTCAATGAAGAAGACAATCGTTATGTTGCCCGCCATCACCCATTCACTTCTCCCAAACCTGAACAAATTCATTTGCTGGATCAGCCGTCGCAATATGCTAACATAAAAGCCAATGCTTATGATATGGTATTAAACGGAAATGAAATTGGCGGCGGTTCTATTCGTATTTATCAAAGAGAATTACAGGAAAAAATGTTTGCAGCCCTGGGCATGGATAAAGAAGAGCAGCAACATAAATTTGGCTTTTTGCTTGGTGCATTTGAATATGGCGCCCCACCACATGGAGGCATCGCTTTCGGGTTTGATCGTCTTTGTGCCATACTCGGGGGCAGTGAAAGCATCCGTGACTTTATTGCTTTCCCCAAAAACAATGCAGGCCGGGATGTTATGCTCGATGCTCCTTCCACGATTGATGATAAGCAGTTTGATGAATTGCAGATAAAACTCAACCTGAAAAATTAATATTCTATCGAGTTCATTGATTTAATTGGCGAAATTTATTAAGCCGACTATCTACGGCGTTTGGACAACAAATAGCCACCCGTTAATAAGGCTATCACAATCATGATCAATAACACGT
>JAHEZF010000008.1 GCA_023251215.1 Sphingobacteriales bacterium
TGCCGGCATTCTTAATAGTAATATTGCTTTGCGTCATGGCGGCCAGCCCGATAAATGATCCTACTTCGATCATATCAGGCAGCATCCTGTGTTCTGTACCTCCAAGATAAGTGACTCCTTCAATTGTTAGCATATTGCTGCCGGTACCGCTGATCTTTGCTCCCATTTTATTCAGCATTTTACAGAGTTGCTGAATGTAGGGTTCGCAGGCTGCATTATAAATGGTAGTAGTTCCCTTGGCCATTACCGATGCCATAATGATATTGGCCGTGCCGGTAACAGACGGCTCATCCAATAGCAGGTCAGTTCCTTTCAGGTTGGGTGATTCAAGATGAAAGAAACCATCCTCTTCATGAAATGTAAATGAAGAGCCAAGTTTTTCAAAACCCGTAATATGTGTGTCTAATCTTCTTCTTCCTATTTTATCGCCACCCGGCTTGGGGATAAAAGCTTTTCTGAATCTTGAAAGCATTGGCCCGGCCAGCATTATGGAACCACGAAGCCTGCCGCTTTTCTTTTTATACGTTTCGCTGTGCAGGTAATCAATATTTACATCGCTCGCCTCAAAGATGCAGGTATCCCGCCGTGGTCTTTCGGTCTTTACATTCATTTCAGCAAGCAATTCGATCAGCAAATTCACATCGAGGATATCAGGAATATTGGAGACAGTTATTTTTTCAGGAGTCAGTAATACAGCGCTGATGATCTGCAGGGCTTCATTCTTGGCGCCCTGGGGAACAATTTCACCATTTAATTTTTTTCCGCCATATACTTCAAAGGAATGCATGGAGTAAGGTTGACAGGTTGATAAGTTAATAAGTTATGATGGGATAATGCAAGGTAATTATTTTAGATTGACGGCTGTTAGCTTGACAAGGTTCTTTGAAATTATCATTTGAAAAAAAGAAAGTTGACAGGACTACCCGTCAACTTATTAACTTGTTAACTTATCAACTATCCGGTCAATATCTCTTCTTCTTATAACCACCACCGCCCCTCTCATTACGATCAATGTGCCGTCCGCCGCCACGTGGCTGAAACTTACCTCCCCGCTTTCCATATCCGCCCCGGTCACGATCATCCTGCGGACGGAAAGCTTTTACATAAGGTGTATTGGTAAAGGTGAGTTGTCCTTGTGTAATACTTGTTAATTCACTTTGTATAGCGTCATCGTGTACAACTTCTTTATGCCAGTTGTTATAAGCAAGCTTCATATAATAGGCTACTGCATTGGCAAAGCCCAGGCGTTTATCAGGATTTTCCTCTTTCAACGCCTTGTTTATTATTACTTCAAGATTCTTACCGAGGTGTGAATATTTGGGATGCCGCTTTGGATAAGGCAATGGATGAGGTTTTGCTTTCAGTGTTTCCCGTGTAGGGATGGGATAGGGAGATTTTACTTCCAGCTTAAAATCCGAGATCAGGAATAAATGATCCCAGAGTTTGTGGCGAAAATCCTCCACATTTTTTAAATGAGGATTTAAAAACCCCATCAGTTCAATAGCGGACTGAGCATTTCGCTGCCGGTGTTCGGGGTCTTTAATGGTTAACACATATTCAATCATTTTTTGTACATGACGCCCATATTCACGCATTACAAGTTGATTCCTTGTAGTATTATATTCCATATTATCCAAAGCTTTTCGCATAAGCAAATGTAAGAAAAAGAAATCCGAAGTCCGAAGTCAGAATTCTGACAAAGCTGTAGCTGCTTTCAGCAACAATAGTTATTAATTGGGTTTTCGATAAGCCGGAGCCGTATATTAGTCAGGCCTATTTAGAAGTCAGGGGAAAAAAGAAGGGGCCCCGAACCAAGGCCCCTTTTACAAGCCACCATCCTCTTCCACCTAAGAGGTCGTTTAATAAAAATTTGATTGACACCGGACAGATGGCTGGTTACATACTTACTACCCTTATAAACAAGCCACGTTGTAACCGATCTGGTCGATTGTATTAAAGAACCCTGAACGGACAATTTATCAATAATAGTTCCTGTATCCGCCCGAAAAATCTGCAAATTTGATACCACAATGTTAGTTTGAACAATCAGGTTGGCATTAAATTTCCGGGAAGTTGATTTTTTAAGTTTTATCAGTGTTACATTAATGAGTCTGCTTTTAATGGTACTGGTTTGTTGTTTTTCTGAAAAAGGAAGGATGTTATGCGTATCAGATATAATTGGATCGGTCGCCGGAATCATCGCCTGCATTTTATCATGCCATGACCATTGCATCGTTGGAAAGCGGGGCGTAACAAAACCAGGGCGGGAATATTTCATAAGGGGTGTTTTGGTTTTCTCGTATTTATTATAAGTATAAAATTAGTCAACACAATAACCGCAGGCAATTGTACTACTGCCCGTTTTTATTGCTGGTATTTTATGAATATCCACGGAGAATATTCCTGTTTTTTTATACCATGATGAAATGAAAAAAGAACCCGGTGAGATAGTAAAAGAAGGCGTAAAAAATCAACTCTATTTTCTGGTTCTACCGTTAGTCGCAAAGCGATTTTACCAAGGAAGTGATAGTGACAGCAAGTAACTTTACATGCACATATGAAAATTGCCGTTAATACAAGGTTTTTGCTGGATGATTTCCTGGAAGGGTTTGGGTATTTTGTATATGAAACTTTCCTGCGTATCACGAAAAAACACCCGGAACATGAATTCATTTTTATTTTCGACCGCCCGTATGATAGGCGGTTTATTTTCGGGCCCAATGTAAAACCGGTTGTAACAGGCCCGCCCGCACGGCATCCTTTGTTATGGAAATTTTGGTTTGATATTAAAGTACCGGCTGTGTTAAAAAAATATAAGGCTGATGTTTTTGTTTCCTGCGATGGCTATTGCTCTCTAACCACTAAAATACCGCAATGTATGGTAGTGCATGACCTCGCTTTTCTGCATTTTCCTTCTTTTATTAAAAGATCTCATCTGTTGTTTTATAAAAGATACACAGCAAAATTTTTGAATAAGGCAAAATCCATCGCAACGGTCTCTGAATTTTCGAAACAGGATATGATCAGTCATTATAACATTGCTGCCAATAAAATTGATATTGTGTACAGCGCCGCCAAAGAAGTTTTTCATCCGCTTACCCATGAAGAAAGAGAAGCAGTAAAAAATAAATATACGGGGGGTAAAGAATATTTTGTGTATGCCGGGGCCATTCATCCACGCAAAAACCTGATAAACCTTTTGAAAGCGTTTTCTGTTTTTAAAAAAAGACAACGAAGCAATTTTAAATTGTTGCTTGCAGGAAGACTGGCATGGAAATATGAATCATTCACAAAAAGCCTGGAAACATTTAAGTACCGGGATGATGTGGTGATGACAGGCTATCTTGAGGAAGAAGAACTGGTAAAGACAATCGGATCTGCCTATGCAATGGTTTATCCGTCATTGCTGGAAGGCTTTGGCGTGCCGGTGCTTGAAGCAATGCGTTGCCATGTGCCGGTAATTACATCCTCCAATTCGGCTATGCAGGAAATCGCAAACGGGTCCGCATTATTTGTTGATGCCAATGATCATGCTGATATAGCCGATAAGATGATGAGGATATATAAAGATGAGAACCTGCGGAACGAACTTATTCAGAAAGGGAAACATGCAGCATCACAATACAGTTGGGATAAAACAGCAAAGCTGCTCTGGCAAAGCATTTTAAAGGCTGTCAGCTGATTTCATTTAACTTTGTCTCCTTCAAATTTTACTATGAATAAATCAACGATTACAATTGATGTGCACACGGATAAAGATCATATTCCTGAAGCTATAAGCTGGCAGGCAAGCGATACAACGGCCGAAAATGCTCAAAAGGCAAAAGCGATGATGCTGT
This sequence comes from Sphingobacteriales bacterium, assembly GCA_023251215.1. Taxonomy (GTDB): domain Bacteria; phylum Bacteroidota; class Bacteroidia; order Chitinophagales; family Chitinophagaceae; genus JAHEZF01. Next base: position 3,840 of record JAHEZF010000008.1, read on the forward strand.
CTTTCTGGGACGGAGCTGAAAAAACGGCGCTTCGTATTGACCTGTGGACAAGAGACATGATGGTAGATGAGATGGCTGATTTTTTTTACCAGACAATGATAACCATGGCGGACACTTATGGCCGTGCCACCAACTATCCGGAAATGGTGGATGAGATGAAAAAATTTGCACAGGATTTTTATTATAAATTCAGGGATAAGCAAATGAAAGAACAGAAGGCATAAATTTTTATTATGAGTTTAGAACAAAAAATAATGGCCGAATTAAAAACAGCTATGCTGGCAAAAAATGAAAAAGCTTTAAGAAGCCTTCGGGCTGTTAAGGCCGCCATACTGTTAGCTAAAACTTCTGAAGGTGCAGGTGGGGAGTTAAAAGAAGAGGATGAGATAAAATTGCTGCAAAAGCTGGTAAAACAAAGAAAAGAATCATTGGAGATTTACCAGCAACAGAACAGAACTGATCTTGCACAAAAAGAGCAGGAAGAAATAGAGATCATCGAAAAGTTTTTGCCCCAACAACTTTCTGCTGAAGAATTGAAAACAATATTAATAAAGATCATTGCAGAAGTTGGAGCAAGTTCCCCTGCCGATATCGGGAAGGTGATGGGATCGGCAACCAAACAATTAGGTGGCAGAGCTGATGGTAAAACTATTTCAACACTGGTAAAAGAATTACTGGCAAAATAGATTCGGGTTTTAAGGTTTGTTTAGAAATAAAAGGACACTAACCTTAAACCTGGAAACGTTAAACGTTAAACACTTTCAATGGTCCTCGACCTCATTTTTGCTGTTATTATTGTGCTGGCAATCATAAAAGGCTGGCAACGGGGATTGATCGTTGGTGTATTTTCCTTAGTAGCGATCATAATCGGATTAGCCGCTGCTATGAAACTTTCAACGGTCGTAGCCAATTACCTTGGCAAAAGTGTGAAGATCTCAGAACAATGGTTGCCGGTGATCTCCTTTGCAATTGTTTTTCTTATTGTTGTTTTGCTGGTTCGCTGGGGCGCCAAAGCCATTCAAAAAATAGCCGAATCGGTAATGCTGGGCTGGGTAAACAGGATAGGGGGAGTTATTTTTTATTGTGTTATATATATTACGGTATTCAGTGTCTTACTTTTTTATGCGGAACAATTGAAGATCATTAAACCGGCAACAAAAGAAAAATCGGTTACTTACTCTTTCGTTCAGCCATGGGGTCCTAAAGCAATCAATGGAGTTGGGACTGTCGTTCCTCTATTTAAAAATATGTTTGCCGATCTGGAAGAATTTTTTGGCGATGTTTCTCAGAAAATATCAAATCGCTGATTTGAATTATTTATTCGAACATTATTCCACAGATCTGCGAGTATTTCTTTATCGACCCGGTAAAAAGCTACGCCAGAAATTTTTATCCGAAATTGATCAGGGTATCGGTTGCGATCTGATAATTGCGGTTTTTATCAAAAATAGCAACACGAACACTTGTTTGAAAGTGACAATTTTTTGTATTACCTGGTATTATCTGCTGATGCAACTGCGGTAATACAGATTTTGCATAAGAATTAATCGTGCAAGTGGCAGGTAGTAGAAACACCTTATCAAAACAGGCAGGCTGAACCTATATTTGTGCATCAGGAATACTTATTATAATGTAAACCGATGATTTTTTGCTGCAAATCAAGTATTTTAGTTCCAAATTTTAGTGACAGATCTGAACTGAACCAGTCGCCATGCAATACGAGATCAAACAACAGGATAAATTCAAATTTATTGAAGAAGGCAGTGGGGAAACACTGGTGCTTCTGCATGGGCTTTTTGGGGCGCTAAGTAATTTTGAAAGACTCATTCAATATTTCCGCCCGCATAATAAAGTAGTAGTACCTGTGCTGCCGCTGCTGGATATGGACATCTTACATACTTCCGTTGGCGGACTTGCTAAATTCGTAAACAGGTTTATTGAGGCCAGGGGTTATAATGGAGTACATTTATTGGGGAATTCTTTGGGAGGTCATGTTGCATTGGTTCATGTATTGAAACATCCCGAAAGAATAAAATCACTTATTCTTACCGGAAGTTCGGGTTTGTTTGAGAGTGGTATGGGCGATAGCTATCCTAAAAGAGGGGACTATGACTATATTAAAAAGAAAACTGAATTGACTTTTTACGATCCCCAAACAGCAACCAAAGAATTAGTGGACGAGGTATATAGTGTTACCAACAACCGGCTGAAAGCGATTAAGATCATTGCACTGGCTAAAAGCGCCATCAGAAATAATTTAGGGGAGGAACTCAATCAAATCAAGAAACCTACGTTATTAGTATGGGGGAATAATGACACGATTACCCCTCCCTTTGTAGCCAGGGAGTTTAATAAACTGATACCCAACAGCGAACTCTGTTTTATAGATAAGTGCGGCCATGCGCCGATGATGGAAGTACCGGATGAGTTCAATGTGATCTTGCATAAATTTTTAAAAAAGCTCAATGAGCCTGCAACAGTTACCTGATCATTGAGGTCTTATTGAAAATAAAATAAAGCCGCTATCCATGTTAACCAAAGAACTTCAAACACAATCGCTACCCTACCTTCACCTGCACGATAAGATTTACCAGGCGCTGCAGATGATGAATGATAATCATGTTACACATTTGCCCATAGTTGAAGGGGATAAATATATTGGCATCATCAGCGAAGAGGATCTGCTGCTGGCGGATAATGATCACCAGGAAATAAATACGCTGCAGCAATCTTTTGGCAATGCTTCTGTAAAAAGTGATGAGCATTTTCTGAAAGCAATTCAGATAGCTGCTGAAAACGGTTTGAGTGTAGTTCCGGTAGTTACTGACGATAATGAAATAGTGGGTGCGCTACCCTACAATGACTTACTGAAAAATGCTTCGGAGTTTATGAGTTTGAATGAACCGGGAGGCCTGATTGTACTGGAAATTGAAAGCAACCAGTATTCTTTTAACGAGATCAGCAAACTGGTGGAAACCAACGATGCGCAGATAACCCAATTGAATACTTCCAATGACCCCGAAACTGGCATCATGCAGGTCACTATCCGGATCAACAAACCTGATATTTCAGATATTATAGCTACTTTTCAACGGTACGAATACAACGTAAAATACTATTTTGGCGAGGAACAATATGCCAATGAACTACGTGATAATTACGATAACCTGATGAATTATCTCAAAATCTGATCATTTCGCAGTATTATCATTGAAGACAATAAAAATCCTGCTAATTTGGCTGTTGCTTTTGACTATACCCATGCTGAAAAAAAGAAGAAGATATTATTTCTGCCTGACGTTGGCGGTATTTTGCTGCTATAACCTGGTGGCTCAAAACAGAGATCCCGAAAAAGCTGAATATACATCCGTCCATCAACCGGATAATCCGAACAAGGCATTGGGTGAACCGGGTATTTCCGGTAGTGGAATGTTTATAGTCAGGAATATCATCATCATTGGAAACAAGAAAACAAGAAAGGAAATAATACTCCGCGAAATTCCCTTTAAGGCAGGCGAAGAGTACCTGTTACAGGACCTGGTAAAAAAATTTGAAGATGCACGCAAACAATTAATGAATACAACTCTTTTTCATGAAGTGGTAGTTGCGTTAAAAAGTTTTGAAGGGTATAATGTAGATATTTTGATAGAACTAAAAGAGCGATGGTACCTTTTCCCTGTGCCTTATTTTAAGCCGGTTGACAGGAATCTCAACCAATGGTTGTTTGAAAAAGATGCCAGTCTAAGCCGGGTAAATTATGGAGTCAAACTTTTATATTATAATACAACCGGCAGAAATGACAAACTCCGGTTTTGGTTCATTAACGGATATACCAAACAATTTTCTTTAAACTATGACAGGCTATACATTGATAAAAAATTAAAATGGGGAATGAATGTAAATTTTGCCACCGGCAAAAACAGGGAAGTGAATTACAACACCATTCAGAACAAACAGGTTTTTTTAAAAGATAATAATAACTATATCCGCAGTTTTACCACTGTTAGTACAGAGTTTACCTATCGAAGAGCCATTAAAACCCGTCATCGGTTTGGAGTGGGTTATACTAAAGAAAATGTAAAGGATACTATTATAACATTGAACCCGGTTTATTTTAAATCGGGCCGCAAAAGTATTCAATTCCCGGAGTTATATTACAGCATGACCTATTATGATCTTGATTATATTCCATATCCTACGCAAGGATATGCTGCGGAAGTCTTGTTTGGAAAAAAAGGATTCGATAAGATAATTAATGTTTGGCAGCTTACTGTAAAAGGATTGGGCAGCTGGCATGTGTTTCCCAAAACTTTTGCTTCGGTCCGGACTTATGGATCCATCAGACTTCCTTTTAAGCAACCCTATTTTTACCAGCGTTTCCTTGGTTATAGCGAAGTGTATTTACAAGGCTATGAATATTATGTAATTGACGGAGTGGCAGGGGCATATTTTAAAACAACTGTAACAAGGGAATTGCTGAATTTTAAAATTAAAACCCCATCAAGGAAAAATAAAGACGCTTTGCGCATACCTGTTCGCATTTTTGGAAAAATATATGGTAATACAGGATATGTTTACAATCCCCAGCCGGGAAATAATTTTCTTTCCAATAAAATGTTGTTTTCCGGGGGCGCCGGCGTTGATATTTTTACCTTCTATGATTTTACAGTAAAGCTTGAATGGACATTTAACCAACTAGGACAAAACGGATTATTTTTACATAACAAGTCTGTTTTTTAAAAATTATGAAGGCAGCCATCTACAGCAGGATATTGGAAGAAAATCAACGGGAAGATGTTCAGTTATTTTTTGATGAACTGGGCAAACAAAAAATTGAACCAGTCATTTTCAGCCAGTTTTTTGAACAAATCAGAAACGATATTGATCTTCCGCCTGGTACAAAAACTTTTTCAGATTCAGACGATCTTACCTACGAAATTGAATTCATCATCAGTCTTGGCGGCGACGGAACCCTGCTGGACACGGTAACACTGGTCCGGGATAAGGCAATATCCATAATGGGTATCAATTTTGGAAGACTTGGTTTTTTAGCCAGCATTGGCAGAGAAGAAGTAAAGGCTGCTGTAAAAGCAATTGCCCAAAGAACATATGTTGTAGATAAAAGAACAATGATCCATCTGGATGCAAGCATACCCCTGTTTAATAATGTGACTTATGCTTTAAATGAATTTTCGATTCACAAACAGGACGTAGCTTCTATGATTAAAATTCATACCTACCTGAATGGTGAATTTTTAAATACATACTGGGCCGATGGTCTTATTGTGGCTACACCTACCGGATCAACTGCCTATTCCCTGAGCTGCAATGGCCCGGTAGTTTTCCCGGATTCGGGCAGCTTTGTAATGACTCCGGTAGCTCCCCATAATCTAAATGTTCGCCCCATTATTGTCCCGGACAGCAATATCATTTCCTTTGAAATTGAAAGCCGCTCCGGGAACATTATTTGCGCCCTGGATTCCAGGAGAGAAATTGTGAGTAAACAGGTACAACTGGCTGTAAAAAAGGAAAGTTTTTGTATTAGCCTGGTCCGTCTGAGCGAGAACAACTTTCTTCAAACCCTGCGCAATAAACTGACATGGGGGCTTGATAAACGGAATTAAAATGGCTTTCCAATGAAAGAAAATTGCTATTTTTAGCGTTCTTAAATGTTTCCGAACCATATTTTAGTAATATGAAGAAGAAGTTTATTGCCGCTGTTGTCTTTTCTTTCATAACCACCTTTTTAGGTCATGCCCAGTATACACAACAATATGCTGTGCAACAGGAAGGTGAATTTGGTATTGGTGTTGGAGCCGGTCATTATTTTGGAGATCTGAATACGAGAGCCAGGGTCAACAGAGCTAAAATAGCCGCCAGCATTTTCTTCCGTAAAAATTTTGGCAATTATATTGCCTTACGGGTTGGGGCCAGCTTTGCCCAATTAGGATATTCAGATATTTACAATACACATAACCAGTATATGTATAGCCGTAATCTGAGCTTTAACAGCAAAGTATGGGAATTGGCTTTACAGGGGGATTTTAATTTCTTTCGCTTTATGCCAGGGGAGCCTGAATATAGTTTTACGCCCTATATAACACTTGGCGCCGGAGTATTCAGCTATGATCCTTATGCTTACCTGATAGGTGAAAAAGTTTTTTTAAGACCACTGGGCACGGAGGGTCAGGGTTCGGCGCTGTATCCAGACCGTAAACAATATAGCTCAATGGCCATCAGCATTCCAATTGGCGCTGGTTTAAAATATGCAATAAACGACAGAACCAACATCGGCTTTGAAATACTGCACCGGATTACCAATACTGATTATCTTGATGATGTTAGCAAAACATATGTTGACCCTTCTGTATTTCCGGCCAATCCTGACGGGAGTCCTTCTAATGGGCAATTATTGAGTGACAGGTCTTACGAACTTGGCGAGCCTATTGGTATCCCGGGGCGCCAAAGAGGGAATAGTAAGCAGAAAGACCAGTTTGTAACGGCAATGTTCTTTGTCAGCTTTAATCTTCAGTCTTACAAATGTCCCAGCGCCAAATAAATCTATACCTGCACTATAAACCAGAATTTTTTTTCAACAGGCCTTAAACAAAAAATAATGGGAAAAGCCTATTTTCATCAATAGAATTATTCACTATTAAAATATACACTTATGCGCCTCACAAAAATTTTGCTCTGCTTCATGGCAATATCACTTTTTAGTTTCACCACTTTAAATAAAACGGGTACAGCTACTACTGGTCCATGGAAATTTATTGCTGATAAGTGGGTAAGCTGGGGAGTGGATCACGATGTTATTCTTATGGGTAATGTTAATGATGATTTTCGCCAGTTAAAATTAAAAGTGACCGACGGGCCATTAAAAATGTATGATATGAAAGTGCATTTTGATAATGGAGAAGTACAGGATATATCTATCAGGACTCTGATCCGCCAGGGGGGAGAAAGCAGGGTGATTGACCTGAATGGTGGATTACGCCACTTAAGTAAAATTGAGTTTTGGTATGAAACAAAAGGATTTTTAAGAGGCAAAGCACGGGTGGCGGTTTGGGGTCGGAAATGACTCATCTAAAATAAAATTGTATTAGGCCGTTCGGTTTTGTCCGGAGCGGCTTTTTCACTTCAGGTATCTTCCATCCCGATAATTATCGGAACCCATACTTTCCTTATTCCTTAGTACCTTCGCCGCCTGATTTTTGGAGGCCTTTTATGAGTCAACTGTTGGAAAAAATTGATAAAAAATCTCTTCCCCGCCATATAGCCATTATCATGGATGGTAACGGAAGATGGGCAAAAGAACAGGGACAAGACAGACTTTTCGGGCACTTTCATGGTGTGGAAAGTGTTCGAAATATAGTGGAAGGTTGTGCTGAACTGGGGATTGAATATCTTACTCTCTATGCATTTTCCACCGAAAACTGGGACAGGCCTGAGTATGAAGTTGCAGGGCTGATGGAATTGCTGGTAAGTACAATCAGGAAGGAAATAGAAACCCTGAATAAAAATAAAATAAGACTGCATGTTATTGGTGATATGGGTATGTTGCCGGAATATGCAAGCAAAGAACTGGAAGAAGCATTGGAAATAACCAGGAATAATCCGGGGCTTAACCTGGTAATGGCCTTAAGCTATAGTGGACGATGGGAACTGCTTAATGCAGTAAAAAACATAGCTTCTGAAGTAAAAAAGGGCACAATGAATGTAGAAGAAATTGATCAGGATACATTGCAACGATATTTATGCACCAATGGTATTCCCGATCCCGAATTAATGATAAGAACAAGTGGTGAATACAGAATCAGTAATTTTTTACTGTACCAACTGGCCTATGCAGAACTTTATTTCACTGATGTACGCTGGCCCGATTTCAGAAAAGAGAATTTATATGAGGCTATTCTCGATTACCAGGGCAGGGAACGAAGATTTGGGAAGACCAGCGAGCAGGTGGAAGAAAAGTCAGAAAGTCTTTAAGTCGTGTGAGTCAAAAAAGTCAGATCAGAGAGTACTTTCTATGAATTTTATGACTCTTTTGACCTCGTCTTTTTAACAAACACTTTCGATTTTTACCTTTAATTTGCCGCCTTGTGATAATAGCAGGCATTTATAATATATAGATAACAAACTGATTGTGCCTTATTGCCCACGGTAAAGTATATAATTTTCAGACTGACTTGAACAATAAAACATGCAACGATTTTTACTCCGGATCGGTGTTAATTTGATAGCTGCGGTTGTATCCGTGATCACTTTAAAGGCCCAGGACTCTATTCCCCCTACTTCAGTAGACCCCAAATTGCTTGAGTGGAAAAATGCCCGGATTCCAAAAGAATATACCATTGCTGATATTAGTATTACCGGTATCAAACATCTTGATACGGTTATTGTAATGTCTGTTACCGGTTTGCAGCAGGGTGAAAAATTTATGCATCCTGGGGAGGATATTTTCGCCAGGGCTATTTCTAATCTATGGCGTCAAAAATTATTCTCTAATATCCAGGTATATGTGACCAGGGTTGAAGGCGACAGGGTGAGTGTGGAGATAAACGTACAGGAACGTCCTAAACTTGGCAATTTTAAATTTGTGGGTATTAAAAAATCTGATGAAGAAGATTTACAGGGAAAGATTGGCCTTACCAAACAAACCATTATTACAGAAAATACCCGTCGCAATTTAATAGAGGTCATTAACAAATTTTATACGGATAAGGGGTATAAGAATGTAAGTGTTCGTATTGAAGAAAAACCGGATCCTGCTTTTGTGAACTCCAATGCCATGACCATTTATGTGGACAAAGGGAAAAAGATCCATATTAACGAAATAGGTCTTTATGGGAATAATAATATAGATGCATTGAAGCTGAAAAAGAAAATGAAGGGAACTAAAGAAATGACCAGGCTGACCTTGCATCCCGATGATACGCCGAGTCCTTTTGGAACAAAAAAGAAATTTACTTTCAAAGAATATGCGGATGACTGGGGTTTTCTTTCAGTTACCGAAACAAAAAGATTGCTGGATCCTTATTTCCGTTTTAAATTGTTCAGCGCTGCTAAATTTGATCCTAAAAAATTTGAAGAGGATAAAGAAAAAGTGCTTGACTACTATAACTCTTTGGGATACCGCGATGCTCAGATACTTGATACTGCCATGTATGCCACCAGGAGCGGCAATATAAATATTGATCTGAAATTAGAAGAAGGGAAGCAATACTATTTTGGCAACATTACCTGGAAGGGCAATGCCAAGTATCCTGATTCATTGTTGAATACTATTCTCGGGATCAATAAAGGAGATATTTACAACATTGATATTTTAAATAAACGCCTGGGCAAGCAATTATCACAGGAAGGCGGCGATATCAGCGGCCTGTATATGGATGATGGTTATTTGTTCTTTAGAATAGAGCCTGTTGAAACTGCTGTATATAACGATACTATTGATCATGAAATAAGAATTACCGAAGGCCCACAGGCAAGAATTAAAAATGTAACTATCGCAGGTAATGAAAAAACAAAAGATTATGTAATTCGCAGGGAGTTAAGAACTGTTCCCGGCGAATTATTCAGCCGGGCCGATCTTATCCGTTCCCAGCGGGAACTGGCCAACCTGCAATACTTCAACCAGGAAACCATCAATCCCGGGGTAGTGCCCAATGCCGACGATGGCACAGTGGATATCAACTGGAAACTGGAAGAAAAATCATCTGACCAGTTGGAATTATCGGCAGGTTGGGGCGGTGGCATTGGTCTAACAGGAACTCTTGGCGTTACCTTCAACAATTTTTCTATTCGCAACATTTGGAAAAAATCTTCATGGGATCCATTACCAACGGGTGATGGTCAAAAGCTGAGTCTTCGTGTACAGTCGAATGGGCGGCAATATCGTTCCTACAGTTTTTCTTTTACTGAACCCTGGCTGGGAGGCAAAAAAAGAAATTCTCTTACACTGGGCTTCAATAGCAGTAAATATTCCAGTTCCTTTAACTCCTTTACAGGCCAGATAGACCGGGCAAGATCTGATACCACTTACCTGAAAACATTGGGGGTTTCAGTTTCATTAGGCAAACAATTAAAATGGCCCGATGACTATTTCAGTCTTGTTTATTCTTTAAATTATACGCAGTATAAAAGACGTAATTATGGCATTTTTCAGGGAGTAAGTGAAACCGGCACTTCCAATAACTTAAGTTTAAGAATCGCTTTACAACGGTCATCTGTTTTTGATCCCACTTTTCCCAGGAGCGGTTCAAGTTTTTTAGCCAGCGTTCAGGTTACACCTCCGTATTCACTGCTTAATCCGGACCTTGTTAATTCTAATGATCCCTATAAAAATCCGGAATATCATAAATGGCGTTTTAATGCCGAATGGTATGTTCCCATCAGTAAACCATTAGGAGCCGAAAAGAACCGGCAGTTTGTATTAAAGATGGCGGCAAAATATGGTTTTATGGGCCGTTATAACAGTAAACTGGATTACTCACCATTTGAACGCTTCCAGTTGGGTGATGCGGGACTTACCAACAATTATGGATTGCTGGGGTACGACATCATTGCACACCGGGGTTATCCGGTGTATGAATCATCTGATCCAACAGTAAATCCTGATCAGCAAAGTGCTAATAAATTTTTTACCATATTTAATAAGTACACTTTGGAATTGAGATTCCCTTTGGTAATTAATCCCAGCAGCACTATTTATGCACTTACATTTTTTGAGGCAGCTAATGGATGGTTTAATTACAAAGATTATAATCCCTTCCGTCTGCGCCGTAGTGCAGGCGTAGGTATGCGGTTCTTCCTGCCCATGTTTGGTTTACTGGGATTTGATTACGGAGTAGGATTCGACCGGATACGACCGGGGCAATCAGGATTAAAAGGAGCATCAAGGTTTACCTTTATGCTGGGTTTTGAGCCCGAATAAAAAAATCATCCGGTAATCATGAGTATGTCGAAGGATCGGAACTAAATCGTTCAATCACAAATTCTGTTTTATATGAAAAAAATATTTCTTCTTACCAGCTTTTTAGGATTGGGTATTTTGGGGTTTTCTCAAAAATATGCCATCATTGATACACGGTATATCCTGGAAAAAATGCCGGATTATAAGCAAGCGCAAAAGCAGCTTGATGATGTAGCAGCCAATTGGCAAAAAGATATTGACGGGAGACAGGCCGAACTGGATAAAATGTATAAAGACTATGAAGCGGAACAGGTGATGTTAAGCGATGACCTGAAGAAAAAAAGAGAGGACCAGCTTTTTCAAAAAGAAAAAGACCTGCGGGATTTGCAACGCAAACGGTTTGGTTTTGAAGGCGATCTGTTTAAAAAGAGACAGGAGTTGATTAAACCCATCCAGGATAAAGTATATAATGCCGTACAGAAAATGGCAGTGCAACGTGGCTACGATTTTGTGCTTGACAAAAGTGAGGGAATTACCATTATCTTTGCCGACCCAAAACTGGACAAAAGCGAAGATGTACTGAAAGACCTTGGAATAAAAAATTAATGTTTGTCCCCCCGGAAAACAAAACAATCCAGATGTTAAAAAATAAATAAAGCAACCTGGTATCATAAAAAATAATCTTAACCAGTAAGTCAAAAATCACCCGGTTGAGATGATCAATTGATAAGTAAAATAAACACTCATGAAAAAATTGTATGTATTGATTGCTGTAGCAGGATTGCTGTTGGCAGGAAGCTCTTCTGCACAAACTAAAATTGCTTATATCCGCATAGATGACATTGTAGGCGTTATGCCGGAATTGTCTCCTCAGAAGATCAATATGGACACCGTAGGCCAGCAATATGTTAAAGATTCAATCATGCCCCGGCTTAATTATGTTCAATCGGAATATCAAAGAAAACTGACCGATTATACAGATACAACAAAGCCCAAAAGCGTAAAAGACCAGATATTAAAAGAGCTTCAGGGGTACAAAGATGAATTAGACGGCAGTGATGCACTGATTCAGCAGGCGCTGCAATTCAAGCAACAGGAGTTTTTGAAACCGTATTATGCCAAGGCAAAAAAGGCAATTGAACAGGTAGCAAAAGAAAAGGGCTACACCCATGTTCTGTCTTCTGATGTGTTTCTGGTAGCTCCCGAGGCGGATGATCTTTCGTTGGCTGTTTTAGCCAAGCTGAATATCAAACTTCCTAACCAAACCCAACCACCTGTTAAACCAACAATTCCAGGAAAGAAAGAGGGAAACTGATAAAAAAATTTGCAGAGATCGTCCCATCCCGCCTCATACGGGACGGGATTCTTTTTTGACCACCAGTAAACAAC
>JAHEZF010000123.1 GCA_023251215.1 Sphingobacteriales bacterium
ATAAAGAGATTCTTTTCGTTGCATAGTTCGGAGTAAACCGTGTCAGACACCCCCAAGGTGTCAGACACTTATTTCACCCTTCATATAAAAAACACATTCCCCACCAATGATCACACGGTCGCCTTTTTGCTCACAATAAATATCACCACCCCTTTTGGATAATTGTCTGGCTTGCATTTTATCTTTCCCAAGTTTATAACTCCAGAAGGGAATAAGCTGCGAATGCGCCGAACCTGTTACAGGGTCTTCATCAACGCCTGCCGCTGGCGCAAAGAAGCGGGATACAAAATCAATTTCTTTACCCGGAGCTGTAATAATTACTTTGTCGCCAATTTTATTCAGCGCAGCAAAATCTGGTTTCGCCTTTTTTACATCTTCTTCTTTATTCAATTCAACTAATAAGTCCCTGTTTTTATAAACAGCTACAATTTCATTTATTCCCAGTGCTTCTTTTAATCCTTGAGGGTAATCACTGATCTTTTCCGGCTTCCAGGAAGGAAAATCCATTAACCCCCTAAATCCCCCTAAAGGGGGGCTTTGAAAATTTTTTCTTACAATCAGTAAACCACTCTTGGAACTGAATATCACTTTTCTTTTTTTCTCCTTCAGTATTTCAAAAATTATATAGGCTGAAGCCAGCGTGGCATGGCCGCAAAGGTTGATCTCCAGTTCAGGTGTAAACCAGCGGATTTCAAAATCGGCCCCCTCCCGGCCTCCCCCGGTGGAGGAGGTGGGAACAAAGAAAACCGTCTCGCTCAAATTATTCTCCATAGCCAGTTGCTGCATCAATTCATCAGGAATCCACTTTTTTAGTGGAATGACGGCAGCAGGATTTCCACCAAATAATTTTCCGGTAAAAGCATCCACCTGGTAAAGTGTAAGTTTCATGCCCCTATCCCCTAAAGGGGTATTTAAAATTTATCGATTAAAATATATTTGCCTTTAACATTATTCTCTCATCATTTCTTTAATCACCGCTTCAATCTCTTCAGCATTAGGCTTGCTGAAATAATCACCATCACTTCCATAAGCCGGACGATGAGCTTTGCCGGTAATAGTTTTTGGGGCTACATCAAGATATTTATATCCTCCCTGTTCTTCCATTACTTTATTGAACATATAAGCAGCAGCTCCGCCGGGAGCATCTTCATCTACAAAAACAATCCGGTTGGTTTTCTTTAATGATTCAACAATCCTGTGATGAATATCAAATGGAAGAAGAGTTTGTATATCCATGATCTCACAACTGATACCCTGTGCTTCCAGCATATTTATTGCATCCTGCACAATGCGAAGTGTAGAACCATAAGAAACAATGGTCACATCATTTCCTTCTTTGATCAATTCAGGAACTCCGAAAGGAACTGTAAACTCTGTAAGATTTAAAGGAAGTTTTTCTTTCAGGCGATAACCATTGAGGCACTCAATGATCAATCCCGGATCATTACTTCTTAATAATGTATTATACATGCCCACGGCCTGTGTCATGTTTCTGGGTACACAAATATACATGCCACGAAGAGCATTAATGATCATTCCCATTGGTGACCCGCTATGCCAGATACCCTCCAGGCGATGCCCCCTTGTGCGAACAATGATGGGGCAACTTTGCTGCCCGGCCGTTCTGTAATGAAGGGTTGCTACATCATCACTCAACGATTGCAGTCCAAATAAAAGATAATCGAGGTATTGAATTTCGGCAATGGGCCGCAGACCACGCATTGCCAAGCCTATGCCCTGTCCAATGATCGTTGTTTCCCGGATACCGGTATCAAAAATTCTTTGCTCACCATGTTTCTCCTGCAAACCACTGAAACCCTGGTTCACATCACCAATATGTCCAAGGTCTTCACCAAAGGCAATAACTTTAGGATTGCAGGCAAACAATTCATCAAAAAATTTATTCAGCACTTCAAAGCCGTTCACAACAGCTGCATCAGTGGGAATGATGGCTTTAACTTCTTCTACTTTCAATGCACTTTTCTGTCCCTCGTTATAAAGATGTGTATTATATAAATTTTTATTCTCCGCCAGCAGGTCATTGTAATAATCCTTTGTCCAGTAGGCAGAATCAGAACTACCGGCAAGATCCAAAGCCGCATTCAATGTTTTCAATACATTGCGGCGCAGCGGTTCACGGTTTGCAGATAACTCAGTGGCCAATTTTTGTAATACAGTTGCTTGTTGCGGCAAACTGTTGGAAAGGTTATTGATAAGATCTGCAGTTCTCGCCACCTGAATTTTTACCGGAGCTATAAATTTTTCCCATGCCAGGGCTTTACTCTCTTTTACAAACTCTTTTGCTTTTTCTTCGATGATATTCAGCTCTCCCTCTTCAGCTAATGCATTAGCAATGATCCAATCTTTCATTTTTTTGATCCCATCCCATTCACTTTCCCAATCTAACCTTTCAGGTGTTTTATATCGCTCATGACTTCCGGAAGTAGAATGACCCTGCGGCTGGGTCATCTCATCAATATGGAAAAGTGTGGGGGTATGAGTTTCTCTTGCAAAGCGGATGCCTTCTTCAAATACTTCACACATGCCGGCATAGTCCCATCCTTTTACTTTATAAATATTAATGCCATTTGTGCCATCGGTTTTTTGCAAACCACTCAATGCATCTGAAATGGAGGACTTCGTGGTCTGGTATTCTTTGGGAACTGAAATGCCATACCCATCATCCCACACAAAAACAACTAATGGTATCTGCAACACACCTGCCGCATTGATGCTTTCCCAAAAATGTCCTTCGCTGGTAGCTGAATCACCAATAGTAGTAAAACAAACTTCATTACCATTATTGGAAAGCCCCCTGAACTGGTGGAGTTGCTGAATGCTGCGAAAAGCTTTTGAAGCAAAAGCTAATCCCAGGCCCCGGGACATTTGCCCGCTTGTAGGCGCTACATCTGATGAAATATTTTTATGATTGACAAGGTCAAGCCATTCCCCATTTTCATCCACCATTTTTGTTGCAAAATGACAGTTCATTTGGCGGCCTGCACTGAAGGGATCCCGGTCTATATTTGGGTCGGCGTATAATTGGGCAAAGATCTGTTCCACTGTAGCCAGACCGGCAGCAAACATAAAGGTCTGATCACGATAATAACCGCTGCGAAAATCACCGGGTTGAAAGAACTTGGCCATTGCCACCTGTGCTACTTCTTTACCATCCCCAAAAATGCCAAACTTGGCTTTGCCTGTCAGTACTTCTTTTCGCCCTAACAGGCTGACCTCCCGGCTTATGCAAACCATCCGGTAGTCGTTCAGTACCGCTTCCCTGAATTTATCAAAAGATAATTTCCCTGCATCAGACATCATTGACCGGGAGGTATTTTCCATGTCGCAAAATTAGGGAGATTAGCCCCATTAATTTCTGCAAAAAAATTACCTGATTTCACCTGCAACCCTTCTATGATATATCACATCTTTCCCGTAAATTTGAAACCTTTAACTAAGCTTATATGAAGAAATTCACGACCCTCTTTGTACTACTCGCAGTTTGTTTTTATAGTACTGCACAAAATGCCAGCACACCCGAAGATGTACTGCAACTGAAAGAATCCGAGCATGATTTTTCAAAGATCCCGCAGGGAAAACCTGTTTATTACAGCTTTGAAATAATAAACACAGGAAAAACAGAACTGAAACTTGATGATGTACATGCAAGCTGCGGATGTACCACACCCGAATGGAGCCGTGACCCGATAGCTGCCGGCGCCACTGCTAAGATCAAAGTGGGATACAATGCTGCTGTAGAAGGACCTTTTGAAAAATTTATATCTATAACTTACAATACAACCTTGAGTAAACAATTAAGAATAAAAGGCATGGTTTGGAAGGCCCCTGAAGGCCCTGCCCCTGCCAATGCATCCGTTGAATTTTTTAAAAAACAAAACTTTTAAAATTCGAAAACATGAAGAAGATCATTCTACTCGCAACTGCTTTTGTTTTTACTATGGCTGCCATGTCACAGTCAGCCGTTGATTCACTTATTAAAATGAATACCGAAAATTATGATTTCGGAAAAGTGAAACAGAATGTTCCCCCGGTTTATGCTTTTGAGATCAAAAACATAACTGATAAACCGGTGGTTGTGGAGAACACATGGGCAAGTTGTGGTTGCACTACTCCCGAGAAAATTACTGAGCCTATTGCTCCCGGAGCCATTGCTAAATTAAAAGTACAGTACAATGCCGCTGCAGTTGGAACGTTCGGTAAAGATGTGTACATAAAACTGGCAGGCATTGACCAGCCCAAGACTGTGCATATTACCGGCGAAGTTCTTGCAGCCGAAGCTTATGATGCATGGGCAAAAGACCAACCAAAAGAACAAGTAAAAGAACAACCGAAAGAGCAGGTAAAGGACCAACCGAAGGAGAAAACAAAAGAGAAATCTAAGAATGTACCCGGCATTTCAAAAAATCCAACGCCGGTAAAAAATCAATAATAACCGCTTTTAACCATTTGTAAAATCCTTCCGGTAATTTTCAGAAGGATTTTTTAATTTACCCTGTTTCCCTCCGAATATGGCGAGATGGGGAAACATAAATTTAATAATATGAAAGAGCAATTACTTGAAACATGGAGTATTAACAACCGCATGAACCTGCTACTGATGGATAATATTACCGATGCAGGCATGCAAAAGACGCTTAGCACCCGCGGTGGCAGAACTGTGTACCTGCAACTGGTACATGTGCATAACGTACGAATGCAGTGGCTTGAAATATGCGCCAAAGACATTTTTAAAAAATATAAACCATTAGACAAAGAAGCCCCCTTTGACAGAAAGGTTTTGCGAAAATCTTTTGAAGACTCGGGTAAAGGAATTGAAGAGCTGCTGGCACGAAGTCGGGATGATGGAGGCAAAGTAAAATCATTTAAAAAAGGAGTTATCCCCTTGTTAGGCTATTTTATTTCTCATGAATCACATCATCGTGGTAATATCCTGCTCACACTAAAACAATGCGGAGAAAAAATTTCTGATACCGTGAAATGGGGTTTGTGGGAATGGGGGAAGTGATTGCTGGTCTTAGATTTTTTTCGCATACTGATTATACTGTTTGAAATAAGCCCTGCAATTGTCAGCCCCACACTCCTAATCCCCAATTCCCATTCTCCGCTTACCTTTGAGCCATGTTAAACATCTCCCAGCGTGGCAAACAAATGCCGGCTTCTCCAATTCGTAAGCTTGTTCCTTTTGCAGAAGCAGCAAAGAAAAAAGGGATTAAAGTTTACCACCTCAATATCGGGCAGCCGGATATTGAAACACCGCCTGCTATCCTTGATGCAGTTCGCCAGGCCGATATAAAAGTGCTGGAGTACAGCCACAGTGCTGGAAATGAAAGTTACCGCCGCAAGCTGGTTCAGTATTATAAAAAAGTTGGTATTGATATTAATTATGACCAGATCATTATTACTACCGGCGGCAGCGAAGCCATTATGTTTGGTTTCTTTACCTGTTTAAATCCCGGTGATGAAGTGATCATTCCCGAACCTTTTTATGCCAACTATAATGGCTTTGCCTGTGCTGCAGGTGTAAATGTGGTACCCATTACATCAAAAATAGAAACAGGTTTTGCCTTACCTCCTATTGAAGATT
>JAHEZF010000124.1 GCA_023251215.1 Sphingobacteriales bacterium
ATTTACACTTACCTAAATCAAAATGAATGAACCCATATTGCTTTGTAATTACATCTTTCGGTAAGAAAGACAACCTGAAAGATCTACAGGAAAAATTTTCTGCAAAAAATGTAACCGAAAACGTAAAGCAGATCAATTTCGATAATATATATGAACAACTGGTAAAACCAGCATTGCTGAAAGCAGAACTGGAGCCGTTGATCGAACGGGAAGAAACCAGCATGGGCAGCATACATAAAACCATGTATGAAAAAATCCTGCTCTGTGAATTTTGTATTGCTGATATCACCAATGCCAATCCCAATGCTTATTACGAGCTCGGTATGAGGTATGCCGTAAAACCCTACAGCACCATTCCCATCATTGCCTCATCACATTTTCCCCTGCCATTTGACATCGGCGGCAACAGAACATTTGCTTACAGCGTTGACAAAGATTTTAACCTGAGCAACCTGGAAAATGACATCAACACACTTGCAAACATATTACTGAATGCAAAAGCAAAAAGAGCTACCGACAGCCCTTTATATGATATGGTAAACGGCATCCAGTTTCAGAATGCTGTGGCACATGAAAAAACCGATGTATTCCGTAACCAGGTAAAGTATGATGAGGAATTGAAAACAAAACTTGCTTATGCCCGTTCCATAAAAAATGCGGAAGGAAAACCCGATAAGCAGCAATGCATAGAAGCACTTAATAAAATTGCTGACGAAAATAGGCCGCTTGAAAACATCCAGACGGCGGTACTGATTGATATGATGATCAGTTACCGCAATATTGAAGCATTTGCCAATATGCAAACCTTTATTGAACAACTGCCGCAATATGTTTTTAATACCGTGATGGTGCAGGAACAATACGCTTTTATTTTGAACCGCAATGGCGGCAAAAAAAATCCTGTTGATGATGTGATGATTGAGAAAGCAATCAGTATTTTAAAAACACTGGAAACAAATAACCTTGCAAGCAGCGAAACCTATGGAATATGGGGTCGTATTTTAAAGGATCGTTTCGACCGTGCATATAAACAAAATAATATGGGTGAGGCAAAAACTCATTTGAAAAAAGCAATGGATCGTTATGAAAAAGGTTATGAAAGCGATATGCGTGATGCATACCCGGGAGTAAACTATGTAACCTGCCTTGAATTGCTTGGCGAAAATGAAAAAGCTATGCGCATACTTCCAGCCGTTGAATATGCCGTCAAAACAAAAATGAAAAAGAAAGAACCAGACTATTGGGATAATGCCACGTTGGTTGAACTTGCCGTGATTGAGAATAAATATGATGAGGCAGAAGAATTTTTTTATGAAGCAAAGCCATTGGCAACCGAATCATGGATGTTTGGGACCACAAAAGCTAATTTAACTATGATTCTTAACTTTCGTAAAGAAAGGAATGAAGAAACGACAAGGTTGGAGAAGTTGATTGCGATTTTTGGATAATTTTTATTTTATACCATACTGTTTTTTCAGTTTAGGTGTTAGCGGTTCAATTTTATCAATCGTTAGAAAATCTATTAAATTCAAATGAGTAACCCACAAGCGGACTGCTTTATCAAAAGAGCCGGTAAGAATGGTTTCTCCGTTTAACTATCAACTCATTTTTATTTGAAGTTTTCCGTGATCAGATCATCCGGTTTTTTCTGCAGGTTATCATTCTGCTGACCTTGTTTGCCATCTGAATTTATCAGTTTTTTATACACGGGCCAGGCATCATGTTCCTTACTTAAAATACTTTCAACACGGGTAACAAAAAGGGATTCCTTATCAATCCCTGCCTGGCCATAATCACCTGCATTGAAATGGTAGTAATAAATTTCAGGTTTCAATTGTTCAATGATGGATCGGTAATTCACCCACAACTCCTGGTATTGAAAGGTTTTTAAAGCAGAAGTCAGTATGGTAACTAACGCAGCGGTAAACACTACTACATATTGCAGGTCGAATTTGTCCGATCTGGGTAAAGCGGCCATGATAGTGGTGAGGGTAGAAAGGATGATCAGTGTCCATTGAAAAAATTTATATTTCTTCTGGTTCTTCCCCGAGGCCTTTTCATAATAATTCAACTGATCCTGGTATCTTTTTTCAAGATATTCCGCAAAAGTGGCAGAGTCCATATAATTTTATTTTATTAAGTTCAGAAATCGGTTTAGACGATTTGCATTGTTTAAAAATCAGGTATAACCATTATTGCTATATTAAACCAGTACTTTTTTTGCAATGGCATAATATTTCCTTCTTTCCTCTATGCCCCTGCCTCCCCATTAATGGTACGGCTTATGAATTCAACCGGGTAAAAGTCAATCAGCACGAAGGCAGTAAGCTGACGGTTTTGGTTATACAATTATAAAGTTAATTTTTTAGTTGAAATGACTTTTTCTACTTTCACTGCAACTGCTGTTCCAACCTGGTTTAAAAGTTCCCGGTTCCCGGCATCGCTTATATCGATGATTCAGGCTACATCTTTCTCATTTAAATTCCGGTCAAGACCCGATCCGTTCAGATCATTCTGGGTTATTGGGAGATTATACCGAATGTATTTAATGAGGGGGTTCCCACCTATATAGTCGTCCTTCAAGCGCCGATTTCAGCAGCCGTGTTCGATTACCAGTCTGCCGACGGCAAGCATGCAGGAACTGCCACGGAGAGGATACAATTGGTTTTTACAAAACAATCTCTTTTCCTTAACTTCAGACTAAGAATCAAAACAAATTCAACATGGCTATTTTCAATCTAAACATAAATGGAAAGGAACATCGTGTTGATGTTGCACCCGATACACCCCTTTTATGGGTACTCAGAGATCATCTTGGTTTGGTAGGTACCAAATTCGGTTGTGGCATTACAGAATGCGGTGCATGTACAGTTCTTCTCGACGGTAAGGCTATCAAGTCCTGTATGTTTTCTGTTTCAAAAATAAAATCATTAAAAGTCATAACGATTGAAGGCCTGTCAGAAAACGGAGATCATCCTTTACAACTGGCCTGGGATGAAGTGGATGTACCTCAGTGTGGATATTGCCAGTCCGGCCAGATAATGACAGCAGCGGCATTATTAAAACGTAACCCCAAACCAACCGATCAGGAAATTGATGATACGATGCACGGTAATCTATGCCGTTGCGGTACATATCATCGTATCCGCGAAGCCGTAAAATTAGCCAGCACTAAAATTTAACTTATGTCAACCTTAAATAAAACCAACCGAAGAGATTTTATTAAAATAACCTCAATGACCGGGGGTGGTTTGCTTTTGGGATTCAGTTGGTTCAGTGTGGAAGCAGAAACTCCGGTAATTATGACCAAAACAAATTTTACCGGGGAACTTGGTTTCAATAGTTATTTATCAATTGCTACCGACGGTACCATCACTATTTTTTCTCCTAATCCTGAACTGGGTCAGAACATCATGACTTCTTTTCCCATGATAGTTGCAGAAGAACTTGATGCCGACTGGAGCAGAGTAAAAGTGGTACAGGCCCCGTTGGATACCGTAAAATTTGAACGTCAGTTAACCGGTGGTAGTGGTGCTATTCCACATTCCTGGAAAAGATTGAGGAAGGCCGGTGCTTCTGCCAGGTATTTATTGGTAGCCGCTGCTGCTAACCGCTGGAATGTTGCAGCAACTGAATGCAGCACCAGCAATGGTTTTGTTATTCATGAAAAATCAGGAAAAAAATCAGGCTATGGCGATCTGGCCGAAGAAGCTGCTAAAATAACCTTGCCGGCTGATGTTCCTCTCAAAAACCGGAAAGATTTTAAGATCATCGGTACTGCGGTAAGGAATGTGGAGAATAAAAAAATTATTACCGGTAAGGGGATTTTTGGTTTGGATTTTTACCGCAAGGGAATGGTGTTCGCTATGATCATACGTCCCCCTGCCTTTGGAACAAAAATTAAATCAGTAGATGCTGCTGCTGCCAAAGCGATGCCTGGTATTATTGATGTGGTTACTTTCAAAAACAATGTAGCCGTCGTTGGTAATTCTACATGGGAAGTTATGAAAGCAAGAAACGCTGTAACTATTGAATACGAGAAAGACGGAAATACTGAGAGCTCGTCAGACCATGATCAGATATTAATTTCATTATTAAACAGCGATAAAACAACTGTACGCAGAAAAGACGGTGATGCGGAAACCGCATTTGCGAATGCAGCTAAAATTATTAAAAGCGAATACCAGTGCCCCTTCCTTCCGCATAACCCGATGGAGCCGATGAACTTTTTTGCAGATGTACGTCCTGATGCTGTAGAATTAATTGGTCCGACACAAACACCCGCAAGTGCCCGTGCAGCCACGGCAAAACTTTTAAATATTCCTGAAGATAAAATTACAGTGGAGATTACCCGGCTTGGCGGAGGTTTTGGCAGACGTCTTAAATTCGATTATGTACTGGAAGCAGCTGAATTATCCAGCATCATTAAGAAACCTGTTAAACTAATATGGACACGGGAAGATGATATGACGGGAGGAAGTTACCGGCCTGCTGTGCGTTATCGTTTTGAAGCGGCACTGGATGCGCAGGGAAATTTGACAGGATATAAACTTCGGGGAGCAGGTATTAACGTAAACAATGCTACAAGGGAAGACAATTTTCCATCTGGTGCAGTTGATAATCTTTTGATTGATTCGATTGAACATGTATCCCCCATCACTACCTGTCCATGGCGGGCACCGGTCACCAATTTTTTAGCATTCGCTGAACAAAGTTTTTTAGATGAAGTGGCATTGGCTGCAGGTAAAGATCCGGTGCAATTCAGGTTAGAACTTTTACAAAAAGCAAGAACGAAACCTGTCGGCGCCATCAAATATAATATTGACAGGATGGAAACAGTGATAAAACAGGTAGCGGAAAAATCAGGATGGGGAACAAAAAAAGGAGTGTCACAGGGTTTCAGTGTTTATTTTTCTCATGCTTCCTATGTTGCGCAGGTTTGCGAAGTGTTAATGAAGGGCCAAACACCTGTTGTTAAAAAAATTTATGTTGTTTCAGATTGCGGAGAAGTGGTAAATAAAAGCGGAGCGCTACAGCAAGCTATGGGTGCAATTGTTGATGGGTATGGACATGCCATGTTTGGTAAACTGACTTTTAAAGATGGAGCACCGGAACAAAATAATTTTGACCAGTACCGCATTATCCGCATGAAAGAAATTCCAGAAATAGAAGCACACTTTGTTGATAATGGAATAGACCCGACCGGACTGGGTGAACCGGTACTGCCGCCAACCGGCGGTGCTGTTGCCAATGCGATTTTTAAAGCCACAAGCATACGTTTGAAAAATCAACCTTTTATTGACGAAGCTCCTTTTAAACCTGCTAAAGGGTTCTGAAGAATTATTTTTCAGGTAGAAGCCAGAGCAAAAAAGATATGGTTGTAAAAAGCTGATGCCTTGGTTTATCCACCAAAGCATTGCGAAAGCGGGCAGGCAGGTTACAGAAAGCGGGGGAGCCTGCTCACAAGTTTATGCGCCGAAACATCGCCTGTGAAATTCAGGGTGGATTACTCGTCAGGGAAAAAAATTTTAGTACACGGATGGTTTTGTTGAATGTAAATATTTACCTCGTAATTGTCACCGGTACAGTCGCTGAATTG
>JAHEZF010000125.1 GCA_023251215.1 Sphingobacteriales bacterium
TTTTTAAAAAAAATTACGAATTGGAGAACGGCGGTCATAAACACCAGAATTATTATGTTACTGAAAGCTGCGGCATTGCCTGTGGCTTTTTATTAGCAGCCATTCATCATGCAGGACTGACTGCATTAACACATACTCCTTCACCTATGAATTTTTTAAGTAAAGCGCTGAACCGCCCTGAAAATGAAAAGCCCTATTTACTGATACCAGTAGGTTATCCTGCTGAGGAATGCTGGGTACCCGATTTAAAAAGAAAAAATATCGAAGAAATTACAGTATGGTATTAATCTTTTCCGGCAATTACAATTACAATCTCGCCTTTCACAGTTTTATCCATAAAATAATTATGCACTTCACGAAGAGTCCCCCTTTTATTTTCTTCAAACATTTTGCTAAGCTCACGGCTTACGCAGCACAACCGGTCATGGCCAAAATGCTGAATAAATTCTTCCAGTGTTTTAATTAACCTGAGTGGCGATTCATAAAAGATCATCGTTCTTTCTTCTCCAGAAAGTTTTTTTAATACAGTTTGCCTTCCTTTTTTTATGGGTAAAAAACCTTCAAAACAAAACCGGTTGGCAGGTATGCCACTATTGACAAGGGCAGGAATAAATGCTGAAGCGCCGGGAAGGCATTCAACTTTAACTCCCACCTTTATACATTCCCTGATTAATAAAAAAGCAGGATCAGAAATGCCCGGAGTGCCGGCATCGGTGACAACAGCCATTGTTTTACCTTCCAGTAACTGGCTCACCAGGTGCTGCAACACTTTATGTTCATTGTGCTGATGATAAGGAGAAAGCGGTTTAGTGATTCCATAATGATTCAACAAGTTTGACGTGGTTCGGGTATCTTCTGCAAGAATAAGATCAACTTCCTTTAATACTTCAAGGGCCCGAAGTGTAATATCTTTTAAGTTGCCGATGGGTGTGGGAACAAGGTAGAGCATGCCCCCTGTCCCCCTAAAGGGGGAACTTAGATTGTTATTACCCTCTTCCTGATTAGCGCTGCTCAAAACTGTAAAGTAAATTTTAAATTTAATGAAAATTCAAAACTCCCCTTTAGGGGTTGGGGGTTTCACTTATTTCAAAATATTCCATTACCGGATTGGCCAATAATTTTTTACTGGCGTCTTCTGCAATTTTCCGGGCCTGCTCTGCTGAATCCGCATCAATCTGCAGGGTTATATTTTTTCCTATACGTACATCTTCTACTTTTCCCAACCCCAGGTTTTGCAAACCATTCATTACGGTTTTGCCCTGTGGATCGAGTAATTCTTTCAGCGGCATTACTTTTACCTGCACTGTATAAGTCATACCATTTTATTTTTGAACAACAAAGATACAATTATGTAGGCGCCGATAGTAACCGGTATGGCTGCCCATTGCAAAGTGATCGCTGAAGCAATGGCAATTACCGCCAGCAGCCACTTGGACATATTTTTTTTAAAAGAATAATCTTTGAATTTGAGATTGATCAATGGAAGATTGCTAACCATCAGCCAGCTGATCAGTACAATTAATGCATACCAGAACCATTTACTGAGCAATAATTTTATCATCCATAGTTCATTTGAAAACCAGTAAATCAGTGGTAAGGATGCAATGACTAATCCTGCTGCAGGAGCAGGCAGCCCTTTGAAAACATCGCTTTGCCCGGCATCTGTATTGAATCTCGCCAACCTGTATGCTGCTGCACAGGAAATAATAAAGGCAGGCAACAACCATAAAAAATTTACATCAAGTCCATCCTGCTGCTGTGCATAACATAAACGGAGAAACTGGTACACAATAATGGAAGGAGCTACACCAAAGCTGACAACATCGGCCAGTGAATCGAGTTGTTTACCCATATCGCTGGTAGCCTTAAACAGCCTTGCAACAAATCCATCAAGAAAGTCAATAACAGATGCAGCAAAAATAAACAATGAGGCGAGCCATATTTTTTCAGGAAGATTGATGAACTGGTTGCCGGTAGCATCAGTTAATGCCAAACCAGAATCATCATACACAGGCAAAAGCCCTGACTGGGTAGCAAAAACAATGGCAAGGCAACCGAAAAAAAGATTAAGGAGTGTGAAAAGATTTGGAATACCCCTTAACCCCCTAAGGGGGGAATTATTTGTCATCAACTTTAAATTTTTATTTTCAAAAATTAATCAAGCCTGTTATTTTATGAGTAAATCCCAAAAGTCCTCCCTAAAGGGAGGATTTAGGAGGGTTTCATCAACGATTCTATCTCTTCCACAGTAACAGGTATATTCTTCATGAGGTCCTTATTGCCATTACGGGTTATCCATAGATTGTTCTCGATCCTTACTCCCATTTTCTCTTCTTCAATATAAATTCCGGGTTCTACGGTAAATACCATCCCCGCTTTGATGGGTTCCGTTCTGGTACCAAGATCATGCACATCCACACCGAGATGATGCGAAATGCCATGATAAAGATATTTCCGGTATGCCCTGTTTTCGGGGTCTTCATTCTTTACATCACTCTTTTTCAGTAAGCTAATTTTTAAAAATTGTTGTGTGGCTTCCTCACCTACTTTATCGGTATAATCAACAATACTAATTCCCGGTTTCAATAAACTCTTTGCATAATCATGTAAATGCAAACAGGTATTATAAACTGTTTTCTGCCTGCGGCCGAATTTTCCGTTCACCGGAACGGTTCGGGTCAGATCAGCATTATAACCGCCATATTCAGCGCCAAAATCCATTAATATCAATTCCCCACTTTTACATTCTTCATTGTTTGAAACATAATGCAGGGTTCTTGCCCTGTCGCCACTGGCAATGATGCTTCCATAAGCCGGCCCTGTGGCCCGTTGACTCAGGAATGAATGAAATATTTCTGCTTCAATTTCATATTCCATTACACCCGGCTTAATGAATTTAAGTAACCTCCGGAAAG
The DNA here is from genome assembly GCA_023251215.1 of Sphingobacteriales bacterium. Classification (GTDB taxonomy): domain Bacteria; phylum Bacteroidota; class Bacteroidia; order Chitinophagales; family Chitinophagaceae; genus JAHEZF01. Next base: position 2,916 of record JAHEZF010000125.1, read on the forward strand.
TATTATCTGTAATATCAATCGCCTTTTGCATTACTTCAATTTCGAGGGCAGTTTTAATTCCACGCAATCCTTTCATGATCTTAGCAGCTCTCTCATAACGATGCAAAGGGTATCTTGATTTTATTTCATCCACATAACGGTAATCTCTGGACCTGATCAAATTTGCTTTGCGGTCATTTTCATTACTGTCCAGGTAAATAGTATCTGCCAGATGTATCCAGGGCTGCAATAAACCATCAAGGGTATCAAGCCATACAACGGTTTTAATGCCACTGGCGGCCTGTGCTTCATTTATCCTCAATCTTTTTCCATCCCATTTTTCTTTTAATTCGTTGGGTCGAACCAATACCAGCACTTCCCTGTGTTTGGGATCAGGGTTATCAGGAAATAAGATCACCATGCTGTCTTCCTGTGTAATACCGCTGAGCCAGAAAAGATCGCTGTTTTGTTTGAATGGGTAAATAGCATCGCCGTTTACCGGTACTTCATCATTGCTGATAAAAATAGCAATCGAATTTTTCTGCATTGCATTGACGAAACGTTCTCTGTTCTTTTTGAAAATCTCAGGGTTAAGTGGTAAATATTTCATTGAATGTTTTTTACAGCTTAAAGATAATCCGGGCAATCTGTCAAAAGCCTGTCAGATATCATAAAGTTGATAACAAGTGGCAAAAATGAATTTTTTTTAAGGATTTATCTAAAGTTTTCGGGGACTTTCAAAATCAATTGGTAAAGATAATCCTACATCAACCCGTCATATAAATCTTATCCGGTTTTAAAATGTGCCTTTGACGCTTGATTCTATAGGTATGATTTTGTGCCTTACCTTTGCGGATTAAACAAATGTGCTTGCTGTTATGTCAGTTCCTTCCATCGTTATTCCTACTGAGAATCTTTTACGCCTTGGATTAAAAACAACTGAAAATATCCATTATCAAAAAACACCTGAAGAATTGGTGCAGGATACACTTCGTACCGGTGAAGGTATATTAAATGATACCGGCGCCCTTATAATAAACACAGGTGAGTTTACCGGTCGTTCCCCCAAGGATAAGTTTACAGTAAAAGATGATCAGACCGCAGAAACTGTTCACTGGAATGATTTTAATATCCCCATTGAACCAAAATATTTTGACATCATTTACAAAAAAGTGATGGGTTATCTGGATAAACTACCCGAAATATGGGTTCGTGACTGCTATACCTGTGCTGATCCACGTTACCGTTTGAACATTCGTGTAGTTACTGAAAAACCATGGAGTAATTTATTTGCCTATAATATGTTTCTCCGTCCTACAGAGGATGAATTAGAAACTTTTAAAACCGATTGGCATGTGATCGCTGTTCCGGAATTAAAACTGGACTCTAAAGAATGTGGCACCCGTCAGCATAACGTATCGCTTGTTTCTTTTAAACATAAGATGATACTGGTAGCGGGCAGCGGTTATACCGGTGAAATGAAAAAAGGAATTTTCACCATTCTCAATTACATATTACCACATGAAAGAAATGTGTTGAGTATGCACTGCAGCGCCAACATGGGCGATGATGGGGACACAGCCATCTTCTTTGGTCTTAGCGGAACGGGTAAAACAACCCTGAGCGCCGACCCCAACAGAAAATTGATTGGGGATGATGAACATGGATGGACGGCTGATAACATTTTTAATTTCGAAGGCGGTTGTTATGCAAAGTGCATCAACCTGACGGAAGAAAAAGAGCCGGAAATATTTCAAGCTATTCGTCCAGGAGCATTGGTAGAGAATGTTACTTTCTTTCCAGGTACGAACAAAATAAATTTTGATGATGCATCTATAACGGAAAACACAAGAGTTTCATACCCGCTGCACTTCATCAGCAATGCTTTAGAACCGTCAATCGGAGGTTTGCCAAAAAATATTTTCTTTTTAACCTGTGATGCATTTGGCGTTTTACCACCGGTTTCTAAATTAAATCCCGGTCAGGCCATGTATCAATTTATTTCCGGCTATACTGCAAAAGTTGCAGGTACTGAAGCGGGGGTTACTGAACCTAAACCCACATTCAGTGCTTGCTTCGGAGCCCCGTTCCTGCCATTACATCCGGGAACATATGCTCATATGCTTGGCGATAAAATGCAGGAACATAAAGTAAATGTGTGGATGATCAATACCGGCTGGACCGGCGGCCCTTATGGCGTGGGTAACCGTATGAAGCTTAAAAATACAAGAGCCATGATCACGGCTGCATTGGATGGCAAATTGAATATGGTTGAATATGAGAATCACCCGGTATTTGGCATGGCTATTCCAAAAGAATGTCCGGGTGTTCCCACAGAAGTATTGAACCCCCGTAATACCTGGGCTGACAAAAATGCCTATGACGAAAAAGCAAAATACCTTGGCGGATTATTTTTGAAGAATTTCGAGAAATATGCCAGTGGAGTCAGTAACGAAGTGCTAACTGCCGCACCCAAAATATAAATCTAATAAAGTATGGTACTTATTTTCCCTGACCACAGCGTCAGGAGTTTTTATTTTATTTAACGGTATAAAACGCATCAAATAAAATTTTTATTCAGACATTCCGTTAAGATTTGATAATGTTGCTGATTAAAAAATATTTTCTCCTCCTGCTGCTGGCAAACCCTGCATT
>JAHEZF010000126.1 GCA_023251215.1 Sphingobacteriales bacterium
ATTGGTTATACAGGATCAGTAAGTTTTCAATTTTACCAGTTCCTCATTTTAACTAGGATGGCAACCGACAATGAATTAATACATCTTTCAAATCATCCCTCACCTGTCGTCAGGGTTTATGCTTTTTGGGTTTTAATTAAAAGAAAAAACCGGAAAATCAAAACATTACTCGCAAAACATTTAGATGATTCTTCTTCGTTCAGTTATTTCTCAGGGTGTATCATGTCTGTTAGGAAGGTAAATGAGTTTTGTATATATCTGGCAAAAAAAAAGTTAGGCCTCGTTCTTCCTTTTTTCAACCCCGGACAAGCAGTTCTCAATTCAGCCAAAGCAGTTTACAAGTAAGCTCAAAAAAGGCTTTGCAACAGGACTATTTTTAAAAGTCAATTGAATTTAAAACTAATAATTATCGTTTTATGAAAAAGATCAAAATCCTCAACGGACTATTCATCCTGGCATTTTGCTTTATGCAACAGTTTGTTTTTGCCCAGCCAGTAAAAGATCCTAATAAGACATACGGTGAAGGCACTACTACTAACACCAGTATCTCAACAAACCCGGATTCATTTATCCCCGAAAGAAAAACAGAATATAAAGATGCAAACGGTGTTACCCGCCAGGAAGATGTCGAAAGCAAAGATCTTGACAGGAATGAAGTAAAAAAACAAAAATTCTATGATTCATCTGGCCGGTTGATAAAACAAACCGAAAACCGGACAGATACAACCGGCAAACAGGTCTTTATAGAATCAAAGGAATTCGGCCGGGACGGACGGGTAATCAACGCAAGCAAGTTCAGACGCGAAGATCATACATTTTACTACTACGACTGGGATAATCAAAAACAAGAATATAAAAACCCTTCATCATTTACGTTGTCCATGCAGAACAAGCCGGGCTCCCTTCCCTGTCCCAAAGATCGTTTTGCATTTACACTCGGCTATAGTTATTGGGCTGTGAAACAAACGAAATTTCCGGTGGGTGTGGATTTGGGAGTCGGTGCCCGGTTAAATAAATCACTTTGCGCAAAACTCGATCTTAGGGCACACACAAGCAACAACAATCAACAGGACTTGCTTCGTCTGAACGCATTGGCCGGGATTGAATTTGATCGTGAAAAATGTGACAAACCGGCTATTTCAGTTTTCTCCCGTATCGCCATCGGAATGATACATGACAGGATCAAAAATGAAGGGGCGAAATCCACAAGCGGCCAAGCTCCTCTGGCAGCTGCCGGTGGCGGAGTGAGGATTTCCATCAATGAAAAATTTTTCCTTCAATTCAAGGCTGATGCGCTGACCGTTTTTTATAAAGGGAACATGCAGATCGAATACCGTGCGGGTATTGAATTCGGAATTCGTTCAGGGAAGAAAACTAGTTTGACCAAAACCCCACATCTGAACGAAAAGAACTAGTAATCAACGATAAATTCAAACTATAAGTAATTAAAATCTGCTCGAGATGAAAAATATCCAATTCAGATCCTGCGCTCCATTCTCAAATCCAGGAGTGCAGTTTTCAATCCAGGTCAGGCAGATCTCAAATAAGCCTCAAAACGACCTCAATGGAATAATATTTTTAATTATCAAAAACATTTTAATATGAAAAAGATTGCACTTTTCTTAATTCTGGTTGCCTGTTTTAATTATATGCTTACGGCGCAGCCATCTAAACAAGATGAAGTGATTTATAAAGCCGTTCCAATGGCAAAAAAGGAGTTTAAAGAATTGGCTGATGCGTTTGATGTTCTCAGGTTTGAGTGCAACCAACCTGTCGAATGTCCGCAACTGGATATGGCTAATACAAAAAAGCTGGCTGAAGTCATTGAAAAGATCATCATAACTCACCAACGATTCAAAGCCTGGATCGAAGAAGGTCTTATGGATAACCGAAGCCATCCCGAATGGTTAGCCGCAAGAGACCTGGTAAATAAATCCTATGATCATATCACGCATGTTCAAAAGGATTTTTATAAGGCTGTCAGCAAAGTCAGAATTTTTCCGGAATCCTATAAAGATGCGCCGGTATATACGGGCAAAGATCCCTATAGTGCCATTAATAACTTGAACGATCGGTTTGTAGATCAGTTAAAACTATTTAAAAGATATCATCAAAACTTCATGATAAAACCATATCCATATCCTACACTAAGAGTACCAGGAAACAAATTCAAACCCGGACAGGAGATCACAATAAATTTTACAGCTCGGCCCTGCTTTTCTGATGATGCATGGATAGGAATCATTCCCTCCTCAACATCTCATAAAAATGAAGCTGCAAGTGAACAAAACAAACTTGCCAGGAAATATATAAGAAGTAAAACGGAAGGTGCTTTTACATTCAAATTACCTGAAACACAGGGTTCATACGATTTCAGAATGTTCGATGCAGATGAAAACGGCAAAGAGGTTAATTCTTACTCATTCGAAATCGTGGACAGTTATACAGCCGCAGATCTACAAGGTAACTGGGAGGCTACAGGTTACAATTGTCCAAAGCCAGTTACTCACGAAAAAATAAAGATCAAATTGAACGGGAATAAGCTTATTGCTACTAAAATCGTCGGTGACGATTGTGTACCTGCAGGCCAGGTAACCTGGGAAGGCACACTTAATGAAAAAGCGATCACAGGCCGCGGGCATGTCAGCTCCGGAGTAGGTACCCCATTATCCTGGATTTCTATAACCATAAATGTGGAAGATAAGAATACACTGAAGGGGTTCTATGGTTGCACCTACCGCAGAATAAAATAGTAAAATCAATACACGTTTCAATCTCTAAACTTACGATCTGAAAAATATGAATCACCAATAAAACATTTTTTATGGAAAATAAAAAAAACTCAATGCCGTCAGTACAACAGATATTGTTGTCGCGACTTATTATGATGATCCTGGTTTTTATTATTGTTTTTGCTGCCAATGCCCAGCCCGGATCAGGTTCTAAACCAGCCAATGAAGTTTTTGCAGGCATTTCTGCCGCAGGTAAAGCCGGCAATTTTAATTATGGAGCAAATTTTTCATTTACTCATCCACTGACAGGCAAGTTCAGATTGATGGGTGATGCAGGATTTTATCTTAAAAAAAATGGGGCCGCCAGTCTGAAACAATTTCAGTTGCTGGGTGGTGTAGAAATGCAACCTTTAAATGCTGATACAAAAATTTCTTTATCTCCACATTTGCTGTTAGGCACAACATGTTTTAATTCTAAATACAAGTTTGAGACAATGGCATATAGCAATAACCAGTTTGGTATTTCTATGGCAGCAGGTACAAATATTCTTTTCCCTCTCAACGACAGAATTGCCGTTGCAGCGAGAATCGATTACACACCTACCCTTTTAAAGGGGGCTTTGAATCATGATTTTCGGTTTGGGATGGGGATCAGGATCAAATTCAACAAAGAAGAACCTTCAACGCCAAAATATATCATACCGAATGAGCCAAGAAATGAATTCATATCAATGAATGGTTATGACTTCGATAAAGATCCAAAATTATACGGACCTGATGATGACAAGCTGGAACATCCATTAGCCAATCCAAAACAAACCCAGGGGAAAGAATGCAAGGGCATAGATGTATTTGATTATTATAATAATAACACGAACCCAGTTGCAGCAACACTTATCATTCGAGAAACAGGTTTATGCAATGTTCATGTGACAGTAGAACAATTGGAGGAAATCGCTGCAGAAAACAAGGATGGCAGCAATAAGGAAGGAGGAAAGAAAGGAAGGACAGCGACGGGAAGTAGAACAACGACAAGAAATAAAGGCGATCAAAACAAACCAAAGAGCCCTGTACAGAAGGATGGCAAATGGAAAAAAACGAAATTATTTGAATATGATGCCGAGCCTGTACAAGGAGATGATGTATATAGCTTCCTGGTTCCTGCAAAAACCCGGATCAGAGTTACGATCAGTTGTGGGGGCAAACTTAGCGATGGTGATTGTGACTTTTTAAGAAAGTTTGTAGTGACAGAAGATGAAAAAATTAAAGTTGAGAATGAAAACTCAGCTCCCAAATTAGAATTAGCTCCTCCAAAAGCTTTGGAAAAACTTGATCAATTTGACCCGATGAGAAATCGTTGCATTAGTGTTGATCATACTTTTTATAAGATCACAAACAGGGATGTTAAACAAACAATGACCATACATTTTAAAGCGGTAAGTGAATGCGGCTGTTATTTCGAAGCTTATGCAAATGAAGCTCCGGCATTGAAGGAAGGAATGCCAGAACCTTTGGAAGGCGGAAAACTAGGAGTTGGTCATAAAGATGAATCGCCCAAGATCGCCAAGCCTGTTGACAAGGGAAAAGTATCATCAATGGGAACAGAGCAAACGCTCACCATTCGTCCAGGAAAAGAGATATACTTCAAAGGAAGATGTCCTTTGCAGCAACCTATGCCAGGTCCTTGTAAAGGCAGAATTGAGATCACTGGAATTACGTTTACAAGTAAATAAGATTACGTACTCTTTAATCATCGGGCTTAAGTATAAGCCCGATTTTTTTATACTTCCACGGTTGTCCAGGCATATTTTAATTCTTGCACTGCAGTTCTCCAATCAAACGATACAGTTCTCACATAAGCTCCAAAATGGCCTTTTACTGAATGTATTTTTAATTCAGAAAATTAATTTTAAAACTCTTTAAAATAAATGTTATGAAACAGCTACTGCACATCACCGCTTCAGTTAACCAGCCTGGTTTATTGAAGGATATGATTGAAAAATTAGCAAGCCGCCGTTACGAGATCGGTTATAGTAATGAAAGAATGCCGGAAGGTTGGCAGGCTATTGAAACAGCTTCCGCCGAAATATATGTAAACGGAGCCGTTGAGTTTATGTTTAATGAAAAAGAAACGATCCGGATGCCGTTTATTACATCATTTCTTTTTAGCTGTGCGCATACAAAGAATGATCCATATAAACTGAACTGGAGCATATCTCTTTCTTAAGAACGAAATAAAACAATATCTGTTGGCAATATTTTTTTAGTTCAAATTTTTCCAGGAACCCGGAACTTCTTTTATATAAAAACTATTTATAAACTTTTAAAATTAGAAATCATGAAATTCTTTAATAAAATTCAAACAGCTTCTTCTTCAAGATGCGTATTGTTCATCGGTTTTATTTTTATACTAACTACAGCCTCACATGCCCAGGATCGTTTTTTCGATGGAGATCTGTGGAAAGGCGATTATTGGGGAAGAACATTCACTGATGAGTCAGGTAATAAAGTAAAAGTTTGGATATTTTATAAAGGAAAAACCAATGAACCGGAAAGAATCGACTCCATTGTTGAATACAAAAATGGAGGCAGGCTTGAAACGAAGACCTATTTTGTTTTAGGTGATACCAATGTTATTTTCAGATACTACTATGATCCAAACGGAAAACTCAGGTATGAAAGAACCCGGGGATATGATATCGATGGTAACATAAAATCCGATGATACCCGCTGGCTCGATCCCGATGGAAATCCTGTCAAGACCAGGACATACGATCCTGCAACCGGAAAATATCAAACTAAGATAAAAGAAGGA
>JAHEZF010000127.1 GCA_023251215.1 Sphingobacteriales bacterium
CGGGAAACTGCTACGTAACCATACTAAAAAAAATAATGCAGAAATATAAAATAATGGAAAACACTTAATCTTTGTTTTCGCATGGAATAGTTACCATTAATGTACATCCCTTTCCCGGCGCCGTTTGTATATTAACTGTGCCGTTATAAAACCTGGCCCTTTCATAAATATTTGACAATCCTACGCCCCTGGGTGTTTGTTGGGGATTAAAGCCCACGCCGTAATCCTTTATAACAAGCTGTAGGTTGTTGTCTTTACACTGCAGAAAAATGTCCACACTCTTTGTCTTACTGTATTTCAGAATATTTTTCAGTTGCTCCTGTACAATGCGAAAAACAGTGATCTTTTTACCGACATTTAAAAGCCCGTTCTCATGGTCGTATGTAAACTTGATTTTTATATCCGTAGAAAGATGGATATCATCTATTATGTCATTAATGTTGTCCTCAAGACTTTCTCCTTTCAGTTGGGGCACCACCAGTTCTTTTGACAGTTTGCGGATCTCTTCTATAGCCATCATAACATACTCAATACTTTTTGCTTTGATTTGTTTTTCTTCTTCGGATGATGGCGTAAGCATTCCTACGAACAGTTTGACAGTACCCAATATCTGGTTCACATTGTCATGCAATTCATGACCGATGCGGTTACGTTCGAGTTCCTGTACCCGGATCACTGTTTCTGAAATTTCTTTCTGGGAATAAAGTTTTCCTTCAATCAGCAGATGCTCCATCAATTTTTTTTCGGTGATGTCCTGTAATGAACCGATCATTTTTACCGGCATCCCGTTTTCGTAAATTACAAATCCCCGGTCCAGCATATTCTTATAGTCACCATCGGCGCAGAGAAACCGGTATTCGGTTTGCCAGGACTGAAGACTTTTGTCAGTTACTTCTTTTAATGTATCATTCAACTGATCTCTGTCTTCGGGGTGTACACGGCCAAGCCACCAGGATAATCCTTTTGTACCCTCAGCCTGGTACCCGATCATCTCCATCAGTTTCTCATTTCGAAACATCTTGCCGGTCATCATATCCCATTCCCAGATAGCATCAGAGCTGATACCGGTTATCTGTTTCAATCTTTCATTTGCTGTTGCCAGTTTTTTTCCCATGTAATATTTATCAGCCTGGTTGATGGCAATGCCACCTGCCAACCTTTTACCACTGGCATCTTCAAAAGGGAAAATAGTAATACTTAAAATTGCGGGTGTACTACCATCTGCCGATTTTCCCTTTTCAACTGCTTCAACAGGCATATTGGTTTGGAATACCTTCTGGTGCTTTTCGTATAAAAAGTCAGCAACGGCCCGGGGTAACAGATCAACAATTTTTTTATTCAAAGCCTTTTCATCAAGCCTGAAGTAATGGGAAAAAACATCATTAGCAAACACCAGATTGGATTCTTCATCTGCCACCCATATCAGGTTAGGTGTATTTTTCATAAATGCCTGGAAAAAAATTTCTCCGGCATTGTTGTTCTGCATCAATTGTTTTAATCCGGTAGTATCCTCCGCTTTCAAAGCACACTGGCATAAAAAAGTTTTAAAGCCATTTGCCTTGCCGGATAAATAATTTACCTGCCATTGTATGGGAGAGCAATGACCGTTTTCCAGGTTTAATTCCATAGAATACGGACTATCATTCTTTACAGAATACTGAAAAGCATTTCGGAAGCTTTCGACATGTTCAGGATGCAACAGGCTAAAAAAATTACTCCTTACCTGTCTTGGATTTTTCAGATTCAACTCTTTTATCATTGTTGAATTGGCCAATAAAATATTGCCTTGTTCATCAAGCACGGCGAGGTACTGCTTACTCTTGCGGCCAATTGCTGAAATGATTGGTTTAAGTTCTTTCCATTGAATTTTCATAACCACAGTTTTTCCTGGTTTATAAATCATAGGCAGTAAATAGTTTTCATGGGGACATTAAAAGAAGCATAGCCGATGAACTATTCTAAGCACTCATTTTTTTAATGAGCGATGGAATCAATCCGAACTCCCTGCTTTTATCAAGAAAATAATCTGCTCCGGCCTCCAGACAAATTTTCCGGTAGCAATCATTGGAATGGTTGGTAACCATGATGATCTTACAATCACAACCTTCTTCTTTTATATAATGCAAAACTTCAATACCACTTTTGCCCGGCATGTTCATATCCAGTAACACAATGCCGGGTTTTTCGGTTGCTATTAATTTTACAGCTTCATTATAATTGTGGGCAGCTTTAACAGGATTGGTATTTCCATTTTCTTCAAGCATGTCAACGAGGCAATCTATGAATCTTTTATTATCATCTACTATCAGTACCGTAGGCTTTATCATTATCATTATTTTCATTACACAAATTACCAAAGAGTATAGCCCCGGCACATAGAAAAATCAATGATTAAATTGTACTTAATTTCAAATGAGTTGTAGAAACATAACGACAGCTAAATCCGGTAACAACCAGTGAAGGCAATCAGATGAGTTTTGCTTCGAGTGCATACCTGATAAGTTCGGCATTTGATTTCATTTGCATTTTTTCCAGTATGCGGGCACGATAGGTGCTTACTGTAGTGATGCTGATGGAGAGTTGAACGGCAATAGCCGAAGCAGATTTACCGGATGCCAGTAATTTCAGCACTTCAAATTCCCGGTTTGAAAGATTTTCATGTGCCTGTTTCTTTCTTTCATCATCAAACGAGTTAGCCATTTTTTCGGCAATAGAAGGGGTAATAAATTTTTTGCCGCTTAAAACTGTCTGGACCGCTTTTATCAGGTTAAAGTGAACAGTTTCCTTACCGAGATATCCGGAAGCCCCTGCCTTAAATGCCCGTAATGCATACTGGTCTTCCGAATACATACTTATAATGAGCACAGGTAAGTCAGGAACTGATTGTTTAATCTGCAGCAGTGCATCAATGCCACTGCGCCCGGGCATGTTGATGTCGCAGATCACTATATCCCATTTTTTCAGAATCGTTTTTTTTATCAGTTCTTCAGCATCTCCGGCCTCTTCTATAATGGCAGAGGGATATTCCTCCAGTAAAATCTGTATCAGCCCCCGGCGTACAATGGCATGATCATCGGCAATTAAAACATGTATTCCCATAATTACTCTTTTTTACCATCATGAATCATTGATCCAGGGGAACCTTTACAAGTATGGTAGTGCCTTTGCCTGGTTTTCCCGAAATGGAATATTCTCCCCCCATCACTGCAGCCCGTTCTTTCATTCCCAAAACTCCAAGGGTTTTTTTGGCAGCAGCTTTTTTTTCATCATAACCTGTGCCATCGTCCTCTATCAGCAATAAAAATTTATTCTCTTTCTTCTCCAGTTTTATTTTCACTTTTTTTGCGCCGGAGTGCCTGGCCACATTAGTAAGCGATTCCTGGAAAATCCTGAACAAACTGTTTTTTACCTGTCTGGCCAGTTGTAATTCTTTTTTAGGAGCAATAAATACGGTATATATGCCTGATCTTTTTTCAAAATCTTTCAGATGCAATTCCATAGCAGCCGTCAAACCCAGGTCATCAAGTACGCTGGGACGAAGTTGTGTGGATATTCTTCGTACTGATTTAACTGTGCTGTCAAGCAGTTCCATAAGGTCAATTAATTTTTTCTTTACCTCAACGTTTTCAGCGCCGGTTCTTTTATTTAACCAGGCTACATCCATCATCATCACAGTAAGGTACTGCCCTAATTCGTCATGTATTTCCCTTGCAATAAGAGTACGTTCTTCTTCTCTTATATTCTGCAGGTACTCCGTTAACCGGCGTACAGACTGGTATGATTCTTCCAGTTCCTTTTCTGCCTTTTTACGTTCGGTAATATCTATCATCACACCATCACAGTACTCTTCCCCGGTTTCAGGGTCTTTGTGTAATCTGACATTCTCAACACAATACAACGGGCTGCCATCTTTACGTCTCAAAACAATTTCAGAGTTGTAAAATTCTTTTTGCACTCTTAACCTGTCAATCAATTTATCCCGATCCCTGTTGGAAAAGTAAAATTCGGTTGCATTGATTGACTGCAATTCTTCCGGGGAACTGTACCCGAGCATCCTGGCAAAAGCTTCGTTGCAGTTTACTATCACTCCTTCTGCTGTAGTACGGTATATACCCGAAAGGTTTTGCTGAAACAATGTTCGGTATTGTATTTCAGAGCCAGCCAGGGCAGTTCCGGTATTGATTCGCTCCAGGGCATCGCCGCAAAAGTCAGCCAGCGATTGAAAGATTTCAAGATCACTCTCTGTATAGGCATTTAGAGTATAGCTTTGAATGGATACAATACCAATAACCCGTTTCTTACTGTGAAGAGACGCATACATTATTGACATGGATTGCCTGTTGATGTCACCAAAAGGAGTTGTTCCCGGATAATGAGTATCAGCAGTGTTGTTAATCAACAGCGCACCCTGCATGATTATTTTTTTTCGCAACGCTGTTACAGGCTTCTCACTCATCTCTGATTGCACGATGGAACGCTTGCCATTAATAATGTCCATCATCAGAATATATTTCTGGTGGTCTCCTTTTTCGGAGATGAGTTCCATGGAGCAAGCATCCCAACCGAATATCTGGTCGGCGGTTTCCATGATCACTCTCCCTGCTTCCCAGGCTGTATAGGAATAGCTGAGTTGCCTGCCCAGGCTGGTGAAAGCAGTGTTAAGTACTTCCGCTTTTTTACGTTCCCTGATGTCCCGGAAAATAGACATGATCCTGCCATCAGGAAGTATTTTCACATTAACTTCTACATCTATGATCGTCCCATTCTTTTGCAGCATCTTTCTTTCCCTGAGTATATTGTTACCCTGCAAAAGAAGATCGAACCGAAGCGGGTCATTTTTCAAGTGTTCAGGTTCCATTAATTCAATGATATTTTTATGTAAAAGATATTCTTTCGGCTGATCCAACAATCTGCAAAAACTGGAGTTCACATCAATAAGGTTTCCTTTTATATCTGCGGTTACAATGCCATCAGATGCCTGTTCAACAAGAGCCCGGAACCGTTCCTCGCTATTTCGTAGTTCATCTTCTGCTTTTTTGCGTTCGGAAATATCACGGGTAATGGCCAGTATCCTGCCATCAGGAAGCATTTTTATATTGGCTTCCACTTCAATAATGGTTCCGTCTTTGCGCAGCATCCTGCGTTCCCTTAATATAGCCTGCCCACTTAAAAGCAAATCGAACCTGGGTGGATCTGTCTTCAATTGTTCAGGATCAATAACTGCATTAATATTCAGGTGCGATAATTCTTGTTTTGTGTACCCAAATGTTTTATAAAAACTGGAATTGGCATCCTTGAAATTACCCTGCTGATCTGTGATCATTATAAAATCAGATGCCTGTTCAATAAGGGAGCGGTAACGTTCTTCGCTTTTTCGTAATTCATCTTCCGCTTTTTTGCGTTCGGTTATGTCCCGTATTACACTCAATAAAGAAACAATTTTTCCTTCAGCATTTTTGAATGGCACAGCATGGGTTTCCAGCCAGCGATGGGCGCCTTTCAATCCTGTAATTTCAAATTCAAGTGTGCCGGATTTGCC
>JAHEZF010000128.1 GCA_023251215.1 Sphingobacteriales bacterium
TTAAAAAAGAAGAAAAAGTTCTTCTCAAACGGAGTCGTAAAAAACCTGATGAAAAAGAGACAGAACAATTAGCCGTAAGTGAAGAAACGGAAATGGCTCCCGAAACAGAAGTGGCTGAAACAACAACTACTGAAGTCGAACAACCTGCAGTCGAAACTCCTACTGGCCCAAATAAGTTTTATCCACCCCGCCGTGACCAGGTATTTAATATTGAATTTGACGGCGTGATCCTTTCCGAGGGGGTTTTGGAAATGATGCCCGATGGATATGGATTTCTCCGTTCTTCTGATTACAATTATTTATCATCGCCTGATGATGTATATGTATCCCCCTCCCAGATCAAACTATTTGGTTTGAAAACCGGGGATACCGTTCATGGGGCAGTGCGTCCGCCAAAAGAAGGCGAAAAATATTTTGCTTTACTAAAAGTGGATACAATCAATGGAAAAAGTCCCGAAGAAGTTCGTGACCGGGTGCCCTTTGATTACCTGACGCCATTATTTCCTTTCGAAAAACTGAATTTATTTACCCAGCCTAATGATTTTTCTACCCGCATTATGGATCTTTTTACTCCTATTGGTAAAGGCCAGCGGGGATTGATTGTGGCTCAACCAAAGACCGGAAAGACCATGTTGCTGAAAGCGGTGGCTAATTCCATTGCCGAAAATCACCCCGAATGTTACCTGATGGTAGTATTGGTAGATGAACGTCCTGAAGAGGTTACTGATATGGAGAGAAGCGTAAAGGCTGAAGTGATTGCTTCCACATTTGATGAACCGGCGGAAAAACATGTGAAGGTTTCTACTATTGCTTTACAAAAAGCAAAACGTTTGGTGGAGTGTGGTCATGATGTGGTGATCTTGCTGGATTCTATTACCCGCCTGGCCCGTGCACATAATACAGTGGCGCCGGCATCCGGTAAGGTTTTATCAGGAGGTGTTGAAGCAAATGCGATGCAAAAACCCAAGCAATTCTTTGGTGCCGCCCGCAAGATTGAATTTGGCGGATCGCTGACCATTATTGCAACTGCACTGGTTGACACCGGCAGCAAGATGGATGAAGTGATCTTTGAAGAGTTCAAAGGAACAGGAAATATGGAATTGCAATTAGATCGCCGCTTGTCCAACAAACGGATTTACCCGGCAATAGACCTTACAGCATCATCAACACGCCGTGATGACCTGTTGTTGGAAAAAGATGTACTTCAGCGGATGAACCTGCTCCGGGTTTACCTCACTGACATGAATACAGAAGAATCAATGAACGAATTATTGAAACGAATGCGGGGAACCAAGAGTAATGAGGAGTTTTTGGCAAGTATGAATGGATAACCCGGTTCTGCTAGTCCGAAAGACAGTCAATAAGAAGGAAAGAATTTTGGCCACTGAATATTCGGTGGCTTTTTTGTTTTTTACATTTGTGTTTATATCTAATGGCTATTGTAAAAATATATATTGACCAATTTCTTGAATTAGCAAAAGATCATCCGATAATTGATGTGCGCAGCCCCGCAGAATATCAACATGCCCATATTCCCGGCGCATATAGCCTGCCTTTATTTACTGATGAAGAAAGAAAAATGGTTGGCACGGCCTACAAACAGGAGAGCAGGGAGAAGGCAATTAAATTAGGCTTGGATTTTTTTGGACCAAAGATGAGACAGATGGTGGAAGAGGTTGAGTCGTTAGTCAATAGTTATGAGTCAATAGTATATGAAAACTCACGACTATCGCCTATAAACTCATTACTCATCTACTGTTGGCGCGGTGGTATGCGTAGTGAAGCTGTAGCCAGACTGATGGACCTGTATGGTTTCAAAGTTTATACACTTGTTGGCGGTTATAAAAAATTCCGCAACTATGTTCTTGATACATTTAAACTTCCTTTTCAATTCAAAGTTTTGGGTGGCTATACCGGTTCTGGAAAAACAGAAACATTAAAAGCATTGCGGCAGAAAGGAGAACTTGTTATTGACCTTGAAGATATTGCCAAACACAAAGGATCCGCATTTGGAAATATCGGAATGCCTGCTCAACCTACCCAGGAAATGTTTGAAAACGTTTTAAGTTGTGAATTAAGGAAAATTTTGGAAGCCTCCCCTGAAGGGGGCGGTTTGGTGGGGGCTTGGCTCGAAGACGAATCTCAACGTATCGGGAACTTAAATATTCCTCATGATCTCTGGAATACTATGCGGCAATCACCTGTTTATTTTTTGGATATCCCTTTTGATGAAAGATTAACTCATATTGTTCGGGAATATGGAGGACTGGAAAGGCAGAGTATAATTGACGCCATTGGACGTATTCGTGAAAAACTGGGCGGGCTTAATGCCAAAACAGCCATCCGGTTGCTGGAAGAAGGCAATACCATCGAAAGTTTCCGCATTCTTCTGGAATATTACGACAGGTTTTATTTCAAGGCTTTACACAATCGGGAGCAGCTAAATTCGTTATTATATACTGTTGAATGTAACTCCGTAACTTCTGAAAATGCCAGTCAACTTATCCATCATCCGCAATATGAAACTGAAAAGCTTTAGGCTTACAGCTTTATTGCTTTTATCCCCCATCACATTTTTCGCACAACAACTTACAGGCCTGTGGGTGGGCGCCATGATCAATGACAGTAATACGGTTCGCAAAGATCAGTCGTTTGAAATTGCGCTGACCGAATACCGCGGAAAAGTATATGGCTATTCCCGGAGCGAATTTATTGTCAATGACACTTTATATTATATTGTAAAAAGAGTGAAAGGAACTATTGATGGCGATATGTGCGAAGTAAAAGATGAAGGGATCATTTCTTTTAATTTCCCCGGCAAGCTTGACAAAGGAGTTAAGGTTACCAGCATTTTTTACCGCAATAAGAAAGACAGCACCTGGTATCTTGCAGGGAAATGGAAAACCAATCAAACAAAAAATTATTATGCTGTAACAGGCAAAGTTGACCTGCTGGAGGAAAAAGATCTTACTGCCTCTAAATTGTTCCCGCACCTTGAAGAATTAAATCTTGCCAATGATGTGGCTTTTTATAAAAACAGGAAAACAGAAGTTGTTGTAATGAAAACCGCTGAATCAGAAAATAAAAAACTGGAAACCCTTATCAAAGCGGAACAACAAACAACTATTAAACCCGGGTTAGCATTCGTGAATGCAGATGCCAACTCCATAGAGATAAAAACTGTTCCTGTTTCGTCAACACAAATCATCCGGACAAATACTGAGCCCATAAAAGCAGGTCCTGCTATTATACCTGTTGAAACAAATGCCACTCCTTTAACTGCCGAAGTAAAAGAAGAGATAAAGCGACAAAAGACAACTGTAAAATTCGAAGAGCCTGCGCCTGTTAAAGAAACCCCTGTGTTTTCTGTCAACTCCAATTCAAATAATATAGAAGTCCCTGTGATTCCGATTGTATCTAAACCTATTGTTGCAACCAATACCAACACTGAAATCAGGAAACCCGATGCATTGCCCATATTAACTAAAACGAATGCTGTTGTTTCCGGAGCCGAAGTGAAAGAAACACCCGAAAGACAAAAAACAATTATAAAAACCGAAGGCCAGGAAACTATTAAACCCCCTGTAACAATATCAACTATTCCTGATTCAAAAAATATAGGAGTTGCAAAGACTCCGGTCATATCTAAGCCAGTCTCTTCTCTTTCTACCAACCCGGAAATTAAAAAACCCCAAACCCTTCCTGTAGCAACAACTACAACCGCTAACTTAATAAAATCTGAACCAGCAATAATAAAAACCCTTTCTACGGCTCTCATTAGTCCGGTAATCCCCGAAAATCAAAAACTGCTCGCAGACATAATTGCCCCGGCTGCTTTTATTGCCGGAAGAAAATCAGAGTTTTCTCAAACTGTGAACTTTAAATCAGACAGTCTTGAATTAGCCCTGTATGATAATGGCGAAATTGATGGTGATACCGTAAGTGTGTTTATGAATGGTGAGGCTCTTCTTTACAAACAGGGATTGAAAGCTACGGCTATCAAGAAAACCATTTATCTGCCCCCGGGTAAAGATGATGAATTTACCCTGGTGCTGTATGCAGAAAATTTAGGTAAATATCCGCCCAATACCGGCATGTTGATAGTGCATGATGGCGAGGATGTATATAATCTTCGTTTCAGTTCCGATTTTCAAAAAAATGCCGGGATAGTGTTCAGAAGAAAAAAATAGTTTGCTACTAAGTTTCTTTTTCTGCGGCTCTGCATCTCTGCTGTTATCTTCTCAACTATTACGAGATTTGGGGAATGAACGAACAGATTGACTTCTTGTTAAGCTCCCCTTCAGAGGATGGGGGTATCAAACTCACCCAATACTCTCACGGCGCAGGTTGCGGTTGTAAGATTTCACCAAAAGTGTTAGATGAAATTTTAAAAAGCAATATTGTTTTGCCTGATAACAATAAACTTCTCGTTGGCAACAGCAGCAGGGATGACGCAGCAGTTTATGATCTTGGAAACGGAACTGCGCTGATCTCTACTACTGATTTCTTCATGCCCATTGTAGATGATGCTTTTGATTTTGGAAGAATTGCTGCTGCCAATTCCATCAGCGATGTGTATGCCATGGGCGGCAAACCGCTTTTAGCTATTGCAATTCTTGGATGGCCGGTTCAAAAACTAAGCGCTGATCTCGCACAAAAAGTTATTGAAGGTGGAAAAGCGGTTTGTGCTGAAGCCGGGATCCCATTGGCTGGTGGACATAGTATTGATTCTCCCGAACCCATTTTTGGTTTAGCAGTAACAGGAATTGTTCCGGTAGAAAATTTAAAGAAAAATAATACGGCACAGGAAGGTGATCTTTTATTTCTCACCAAACCTCTCGGTGTTGGTATTTTATCTACTGCACAAAAAAAAGGGTTGCTGAAAGACGAGCATTTGACATTAATGATTGAGCAAATGACTACGCTGAATAAAGTGGGTGAGGAGTTGGGAAAAATAAAAGGAGTAACCGCCATGACCGATGTTACCGGTTTTGGCTTGCTGGGACATTTAATTGAAATGGCCGAAGGCAGCGGATTGAGCGCCGAACTATATTATGACAAAATTCCTGTTGCTTCAGGAGTGAAACAATACATTGCTCAACGCATTTTCCCGGATGCAACAACAAGAAACTGGAGTAGCTACAGTGATAAGGTGAAGTTCGAAAAAGGAGTGAATGTAATGGAGGCATTTACTTTACTGCCCGATCCACAGACGAATGGGGGGGTGCTGGTAAGTGTGAGGGAAGAAAGTGTGAATGAAGTTAAAACCCTTTTACAAGAAATTGGTTTGGGTGAAATGATGATACCGATAGGAAAAATATTGGCGGCAAATGAAAAGAGGGTTTGGGTGAAGTAGTTGCTTGTATATTTTTTCATTGGTAATCAACAGAACTTTATACAAGAAGTTGCGTATATTTAAGAGTTAGCTGTAATTTTGAAAACAACATTCTACATATTAGCAATTGCATTATTTATTGGAGCAACTGGTTGTAAAATAACTGGTAAATACTTCAGCGGTGACGGATTTAATAATACATA
>JAHEZF010000129.1 GCA_023251215.1 Sphingobacteriales bacterium
CAGGTATCCGGTTTGGCAGGCGGAGCCACATATCCACTGGGTGTTACTACTAATGTCTGGAGAGCAACTGATGCAGCGGGTAATACTTCCACCTGTTCATTCACGGTTACTGTTCTTGATGTTCAGTTACCAGTGATCAGTGTACAGCCATCTAACCAAACTGTATGCCGGGGAACTAATGCTACGTTTAGTGTTACATCAACCAATGCACTCAGCTACCAGTGGCAGGCCTTTAATGGTACCAGCTTTGTGAACATAGCAGGGGCTACGGGTTCATCTCTTGTCTTGAACAGCGTAACCCTAAGTATGAATACAAACAGTTATCGTGTTAATGTAATAGGATTGTGCACAACAGTTACATCCGGTTTTGCAACCTTATATGTAAACGATCTGCCAACGATCACATTGGTGGCCAGCAATCCGACGTTATTAATACCGGGACAGTCAACAGATATTACTGCGGTAGTAAGCCCGACGGGCGGATCAATAGTTTGGTTCAAGAATGGTGTTGTGATGACGGGTGTTACATCCTTTACTTTATCCGGATTAACAGTTGATGATATTGGCACCTACAGGGCTGTTTATACAGACCCGAACGGATGTGTAATGACATCGGCAAATCTGGAGCTTAAGGGTGAACCATCTGACAAGTTGTTTGTGTACCCGAGCCCGAACTCTGGTGTGTTCCATGTAAGATTCTTTAACACTGTTAATGAGCCGGCAACGCTGACCGTATTTGATTCAAAAGGTGCAAGAGTTTACCAGCGGAATTTCGTAACAACAATACCATACTCAAGCTGGGATGTTGATCTTGGAAAGAGCAGCGGTGGTATTTATATAGTTGAGTTGCGGAATGAAAATGGCAAGCGTTTAGGCGCAAAGAGAATTGTGGTAGTGCATAATTAAAATGTTGAACAATTAATCAGAAGCAAAACCATCCCCGACGATACTGTCGGGGGTGGTTTTTTTATACGGGAACAATTACAGGTTTCTACTATTCCTTTCAATTTTTAGTAAACAAATACGAATCAATTTCCACAAAATCATTGACCCTGATCTCAACGGATAAGGGCTTGCCGGCATTCAATGTGAATTTAGCAGGATAAATTCCGTAACCGATGTTGGAAAAAGTCACACGAAATTCATTATTGTCCATATATTCCATATAACCGATCAGGTCAGGATGATGTTCAAAATGGCAAATGAGCATATTGCCGCTTTTGCCAATGCTTATCTTTCCATAAACTGTATTAAAATAGTCGCCGGTATAATCGTCCAGTTTCACATCAGGTTGATTCTTTTTATTTACTCTTTGTTTCAGGGTATCCAGTTCTGCATCAGTTTGTTTTTTGCCTTGCACAAAAAATCCCCACACATATTTACTTCGGTCAGTATAAGGAATTCCAAGATAGGCATCGAGTATCTGGTAACGTAATGCTTCAAAAAAAGTCTGGTTATCGTTGTTGGTAAGAATGGTGATGCCTAATTTTTCTTCCGGAACAAAACAAACATTGGTCACATGCCCGAATGCACCGCCGGTATGCCAGAATACCTGCCTGCCCGCATAGTCGGTTTG
Source organism: Sphingobacteriales bacterium (assembly GCA_023251215.1). Taxonomy (GTDB): domain Bacteria; phylum Bacteroidota; class Bacteroidia; order Chitinophagales; family Chitinophagaceae; genus JAHEZF01. The sequence continues at coordinate 1,577 of JAHEZF010000129.1, forward strand.
GAAAACCCCTAAACCATACAACCGCATGTGCATCGGAAAGCCGGCCGATTTCCTGCTACCAACAACCATATTGGCGTCTCTTGTTTTTTGCAACACCTGCCAGGGAATAATCTGACTTCCTCCATATTTGCCACTGTCCAGTTGCATCATAAGCCAATGGGTTAAATCTTTTACATTGCTCACCATGCTGGTGGCCGGGCCAAGATTATCAACATTATCAAAAGGAATTTTGGTAATGGAGCTATATAAATTATTATGTGGTTGTGCTACGTTATTTCTTTGTGCAAGCCCGGCAGTGTTCATATACGTATTGGTCATCGCAAGGGGAGTAAGAATATTTTCCAGCACATAACTTTCCCAACTTTGGCCGGTTACTTTTTCCAGTATCTGCCCGGCTACCAGGAAAGCGGAGTTGCAATAACCATAGTCCTGTCTGAATTGCCCCGGTGGTTTCAGGTAACGCATTTTCCAGATAATGGAATCTTTTGGAAGATTGGAATCCCAAAAAGTAAAATCTCCCTGGAAAGTTTTTGTACCGAGCCGGTGACAGAGCAGGTCTTTGATATTTACCAATTGAGTGGAATTGCTGTCATACAACCTGAACCAGGGAATGTATTGTGTTACTTTATCATTCAGCGATAATTTTTTTTCAAAGTCCAGTTTGGCAATGGAAGTGCCGGTGAATAGTTTGGAATTGGAAGCAATAATAAATAAAGTATTTTCATCCACTTTATCCTCTTTACCAAATTCCCTGACACCATAACCTTTCATCAATACAACTTTGCCATCTTTTACTATGGCAACAGCAAGGCCGGGAATTTGCCACTGCTGCATACCTCTGGTAATATAGCTGTCGAGGCTGTCGCTCAGAAAATTTGAAGTCTTTCCCGGAATCGCATCAATAACATTGGGGATGTCAGGTTTTTGTTTAGAAATATTATCCGAAGTTTTTTGAGGATTTATTTCCGAAGGCTTCTGTTTGCTATCATTGACGCTACTTTTTTTTAAGGAATCAGTAACAGGCTCTTTTTTCTCAGATTGGGCAATTAATGCCTTTCTGGTAGAATCTATTTTTCCCATGGCATTGGAAAAAACAGGGTTTTGAGCAAAAGAAGCAGTATGGATAAATAGTGCACAGCCATTAATCATTAAAAAATATACAAGTGGTTGTTTAAGTCTGTTAAGTTGCATAACAAAATTATTTAGGAAATGAAAGTAAGAAAAAGCGGGCAGATCATTTATACTCTCCAAAAATCTCTCTCAGTGTATCTGCAATTTCGCCAAGAGTACAATAATTTTCTACTGCTTCTACAACAACAGGCATAATGTTCTCGCCTCCGGAAGCTTTATCATTGAGTGATTGAAGGAGGTTATCACATTTGGCCGGGTTACGTCGTTTGCGTAATGATTTTAATTTTTCTGCCTGTACCTTCCGGATAGAGTCATCTATTTTAAAGGCAGGCATCACTTGTTCATTCTGTAACTGAAATTTATTTACACCAACAATTATTTTTTCTCCGGTTTCAATTTTTCGCTGGTATTCATAAGCACTCCGTGCAATTTCATTTTGGATAAAACCCTGCTCAATAGCTGAAACGCTGCCACCCATGGCATCAATCTTCTGAATTAATTTCCATGCTTCTGCTTCCACTTCATTGGTAAGCGATTCAACAAAATAAGAACCGGCCAGCGGATCAACAGTATCTGCCACGCCGCTTTCAAAAGCTGCGATCTGTTGTGTCCGCAATGCAATCCTTACTGCTTCTTCAGTGGGTAAACTCAGCGCTTCATCATAACCATTGGTATGCAATGATTGTGTGCCGCCCAAAACCGCCGCCAGTGTTTGTATAGTTACTCTTGAGATATTATTCAGTGGTTGTTGTGCGGTTAATGTGCTGCCCCCGGTTTGTGTATGAAAGCGAAGCATCATGGCTTTGGGATCGGTGGCGCCCATGTCTTTCATCATCTTAGCCCACATTCTTCTTGCTGCTCTGAATTTGGCAGCTTCCTCGAACAAATTATTGTGGGCATTAAAAAAGAAAGAGAGGCGTTTGCCAAAAATATTTATGTCAAGCCCTTTCTCCAATGCAGCCTGCACATAAGCTTTTCCATTGCTGAGGGTAAAAGCAATTTCCTGGACAGCCGTGCTGCCGGCTTCGCGGATATGATAACCGGATATGGAGATCGTATTCCATTTGGGTACTTCGCTGCTGCACCATTCAAAAATGTCGGTGATGATGCGCATGGAAGGTTTGGGCGGATAGATATAAGTTCCTCTTGCAGCATATTCTTTTAAAATATCATTCTGGATGGTGCCGGTTATTTTTTTCAGATCGGCTCCCTGCTTTTTTGCCAGGGCAACATAAAATGCCAGCAAAATAAATCCTGTGGCATTAATGGTCATCGAAGTAGAAACATCTTCCAGTTTGATCCCATTGAACAATGTTTCCATGTCTTCAATGCTGTCAATGGCCACTCCAACTTTTCCTACTTCGCCTTCTGCCAATGGATGATCGCTGTCATAACCGATTTGTGTTGGAAGATCAAAAGCCACACTTAGCCCCATCACTCCCTGCGATAATAAATAATGGTATCGCATATTACTTTCTTCAGCAGTAGAAAAGCCGGCGTATTGCCGCATGGTCCATAATTTACCGCGGTACATGTCGGCTTGGATGCCACGGGTGAAAGGGAAAGAACCTGGGGCCTCCCCTAAATCCCCTCCGGTGGAGGGGGCTTTTGGAAGATCACTTGCATTGTAAACTTCTTTTATTTCAATCCCGCTATCGGTATATTTCTTTGAAGATTCTTTCATCTTTAGGGTTTTAAAGCCCTCCCTTCGGGAGGGTTTGGGTGGGCTACTTCATCATCTTCTTTGCTTCAAAGTTCAATGCCTCCAGTACGATCTCATGCAATGTTCCTTTTTTACTTGTCATCATAAATTCCAATAGCCTTCTGTTCAGGTCAAGCCCGGTTGCTTCAGCAGGTAAAGTAGCACCAACCTGGTTAATGATAAGCATATTCTGATCTTTCAGATTCTTTATTGCTTCCCAGGCCATCGGGCTCACATAAATCTGCTGTGTGGCATTATATTCATATTCCTGCTTAATGCTTTCCAACAAGAGCAGTTGCATTTGTTTTGCATCCATTCCGGATGATTGCTGGTTGGCACGGCTAACCAGGCTGGGTATTGCAATTCTTTCGGCCAGCATCACCAGTCTTTCATAAGCCTGCAATTGCAAAGGACGGCTGGTATAGGAATCAGTTTCCTTTTTTGCCGTTTTTTTCCGCTGCTCATTCACCAGATAAAACGAAAAGAAAGAAACCAGAAGGGCGAAAACAGCAATAATAAGATTGATCATGTTTTGATCCATAGGAATGTATTTGGCAATGGCAAAAATAGTGGTTTATGCCGAAGGCATCCTCCAAAGGAGTCCTTGGGACCTTCGGGAAAAGTTTAGAGATTAAGTATGGGATAAATTCCGATGTTCGGAAATCCGATAATGGTTTTAATTTAATCTCACGCAGAGATCGCAGGATACACAGAGCTTAATAATCAATAAATATCCTCAGCGTCCCGGCGTATCCTGCGTGAAACTGACCCACTACCAGAAATCCAGACATTCGGTTTCTACAAAGACATTGTTTATTTTTGCAGTATGGAAACAACAATAGCGACACCAGTTACAATAACAGAATCTGCCATTAAAGAAATAAAAGCTTTGATGAGCAAGGAAGGTTTTGATGATACACAGGCATTACGGTTAGGAGTGAAGGGTGGTGGTTGCTCCGGTATGACGTATATACTGGGCTTCGATCATAAGCAGGAAGATGATCATGAATTTACAATTGAAGGCATTCGCTGCGTAATGAACAAGGCTCATGAAATGTATCTGTATAATATGCAGGTGGACTGGCAGGATGGACTGAACAATCGTGGGTTTACATTTAAA
>JAHEZF010000130.1 GCA_023251215.1 Sphingobacteriales bacterium
CACAATATTGTTCCTTTGTACGAAAAGTTATATGAACGATTTCTCTGAAAGAAAAAACGTTCCGGTTGATCCCAAACGTTTTCGAATTATATAAATGTTGAAGATTAACGCCGTAACCAGGGTTCAGGATTTACATTTTTTCTTTCAATCATCAGGATAAAATCTATCTGGCCGCTATTTCCATAATCATCCTTTCCCACTCTTCCAATTTCCTGCCCCGTTTTTACTGTTGCGCCTTTTGCCATAGAAACAGCAGTCAGATTACTGTAAGTAGTAAAATATTTTCCATGGCGAATGGTAATAGCCATTCCATCGCCCATATTATATACACCCACTACTTCTCCAACAAAAACAGATTTTACAGCATTACCAACCTGCGTTGCTATTGTAATACCCGGGTTATCGCCGGACAAGTGAGTGTTTTCAATAACATACCGGCCAAAATGGATACTTACATATCCATTGTCCACCGGCCATGGCAGGCGGCCACGATTACCTTCAAAGCCGGCATTCAGTTTTAAGTCAGCCTCTGTATTAAAAACTACTGTTGGCTTTGCAGTTACAGTTTTTATTCTGGTTGGATTTGTTATTGTAGTTGCAGGATTAGTAGTTGGATTTATTTCAGGATTGGTAATTGCATTCTTTTTTGCTTCCTCAGCAGCTTTCTTTTTCGATGCTTCAATTTCCCGCCGGACAATTGCGTCCATTGAGCTTTGCAGATCTCTGTCCCGTTTCTTTTTTTCAGCAATTTGTTTTTTCAAATCTTTTTCCTGCGATTTAAGTTTTGACACTACTGCATCTTTTTCTTTCTTTTGTATTGCCAGTTCCTGTACTTGCTTAGTTTGATTTTGCAGCGCCACATTTTTTTGTTCTTTTCTTCCCAACTGCTGTTTCTTTCGCTCAGCTATCAGTCTTTGCGTTTCAAAAATAGTATTTACCTGTTTTTCACGATAAGACCGGTAACTTTTCAGATAGGCTATTCTTTTAACGGCATCATTAAAGCTGCTGGATGAAAAAATGAAATTCAGGTAATCGTAGGCGCTGCGGTTTTTGTAAGCATACACTACGGTTCTGGCATACTGTGCTTTCAGGGTATCAAGTTGTTTATTTAACCGGTATATTTCCAGGTTGCTTAAATAAATATCATCGTCAATCATTTTTAATTGCTTATTGATGCTGCCAATATATTTCTCCTGCAAATTGATCTTTCTGTTCAATACACTTAATTGTCCCAGGGTTTGCCTGGTTTGTCCTTTTACCTTGTCATACATTCCCTGTATTTCCTTCAGTTCTTTTTGAATATCTTCCCTTTCCTTTTCAAGTTGCGATTTGTCCTGTACAGGCTGGGCCCGAAGAACATTGAGTAATCCAAAAGCAAGAAGTAAAAAAAGAAATGTTTTTTTTATCATAGTTATCACGATGTATGGGTTAAATAAAAGAGGTGCAGGAATACTTTCCTATAACGTAATTATGTAAAATTAATTTTTCCTGATTAATTGCGTTTATAATTTTTGGGTACAGAAAAAGGGAAGCTTAACGTTTCATTAAAATTATGTTGTTTAAAATTCATCTGGATGTCTAATTTTTTCTTTTCTGTAACACTTATTGACCTTTTGGATGAAAAAAATGTTTGCCCTGCATCTTCGTAATTATCATAGGTAAGGTAGCAGGTGCGGTTACGCAGTTCATCTGCATCATCCAGCTTGCTGCTTTGCATTAATCTGTTTGTTTCTGAAACAGTAAGAAGGTTTTTAAAAAAAATACCGGAACTTAATAAAGAAATAGCCCCGTTTGATTTACTGTAGGATACAATGTTAGTGTCTAAAAAAACAGGATTGCCCACCAGCAAATCCTGTAAAGAAGAAAGATTTAGCGGAAGGTCAGAAACATCCTGCAGGTAGGATACACTACGGGCTGTATAAATTTTATTTTGTTTATCAAGTAGTTTTACCGAGTCCCGGGTAATATAGGCTCTCAATCCTTCTATTCCCAGGATCGCAGTAATAGAAACCCATATCACACTATCCCTGTTTATGCGAAGATGGGCCGTCACATTATATTTTTTACCATCTGCATCCTGGTAATCCACATCAATTTTTGCTGAAAAAGTTTTATAATTTATTTTTTGCTGTAACAGCCCCGCATATGTTTCTTGTATCATCCTTACAGTATCTTCATGTCCTGTAGCGGTAACAACAGGTTTTACTGCAACTGTATCTTTTTTTGCGATGGCCGTTTGTATGTTTTTGGCAGAACGGCAGGAAACAAAAAAAATGATTGCAGCCGCAACGGGTATAATGATTTTGTACATTGCTATGATATTTATTGTTTGCCGGTGTGGCCAAAGCCTCCGGCATTTCTTTCAGTGATCTCCAGTTTTTCCACTTCTTTCAATACTACTCTTTCCACTTTCTGAATGATCATCTGGGCAATACGGTCGCCATGTTTAATGACCTGTTGTTGCTGCGAAAGGTTGATCAAAATAATCTTAATTTCTCCACGGTAATCAGCATCAATTGTTCCCGGGGTATTTAAACAGGTGACGCCCTGTTTAATTGCTAAACCGCTCCGGGGACGTATCTGTGCTTCATATCCCTCTGGTAATTCAATAAACAACCCGGTAGGGATTAGTGCCCTTTCTAAAGGCAATAATGTTTGTGGCAATTCCAGATGAGCCCTGATGTCCATACCTGATGAACCGTTAGTGGCATACTGAGGCAATGGATTTGAAGAATGATTGATAATCTTTACCTGGATCGTTGGCATCGGACAAAGATAAGGATTGAAGATTCAAGGTTCAGGGCATAAGGATCAGGAAAAAAGATTTGGAATATTGGTTTGTTCATTACTCATTCTTTAGCCAATAACACGGTTGCATAAGCCATGAGTCCTTCTTCACGACCGGCAAACCCCAATTGTTCAGTTGTGGTGGCTTTAATAGAAACATCTTTCTCTGTTACGCCAATAATCGTGGCGATGACCTTTTGCATTTGCCCGATATAAGGCCTGATCTTTGGCGTTTGCAGACAGACGGTACAATCAATATTGACTACAGCATACTTCTCTTTTTTTATCAATTCAATAGTTTTTTGTAAAAGAATTTTGCTGTCGATATTCTTATAGGCTTTATCCGTATCAGGAAAATGAACGCCGATATCTCCAAGACTAACTGCACCCAGTAAAGCATCAATGATGGCATGTAATAAAACATCAGCATCACTGTGGCCAATCGCTCCTTTATGATGTGGTATTTTAATACCTCCTATCCAAAGGTCTCTGCCTTCAACAAGTTTATGAAAATCAACTCCTGATCCAATCCGGTATGACATCTACAAATTATTTTTTACAAATATCAATAAAAAACAGCCTTTCAGGTTAATACTTGCCAATAGCTTTTCATTCCTGCATTCTGCCAATATAAAAGAAAACGTCCCGCAGGTAGCGGGACGTTTTTCTATAAAAAATTTAATTATTATTTTTTAGCGCCTCCATCCAGATCAAGCATCAAAGAGAAACGAATTGTATTTGATAATGGGTTGCGGCTTACACCACTGCCTGAAGGGAGAAGATAGGAAAAGTTTAAACCAAACATGCTGTAATGAAGACCAATACCCATGGTGAAATAACGGCGGTTTCCTTTTGTTTTATTTTCAAAGAAATAACCGGCACGAAAAGCAAACTGCTGATTATACCAATATTCGCCACCAATTGATACCTGGAATTCTTTTATTTCTTCATTAAAACCATCTGGGGCATCGCCAAATGAACTGAACCAGCTTCCTATCACACTCTTGCTGCGATAGGCATCCAGTTGTGCTTGTGTTGCCGGGTCAGCAGGAGGTGTTGGTACCATTAATTTATTTACATCCAGTCCAAATGTGATTGCGTTTTGCGAATTGAATTTCCAGCTATAAGTAGTACCAAGGCCGAGATTGGCAGGAATGAAATCTTTTGCATTAGCATTATTGGTATATGATATTTTAGAACCCAGGTTGGTTAAAGTAGCACCCCAGGTCCATCCTTGTCCGGCAGCACTTTTCCCATCATAATACCATCCAATATCTGCAGCTACAGCGCTACCAGTTTTGTATGTAGTGCTGCCAACAGTTGTTCCGCCAGCCAGATTGGAATTGATATATTTTAATGCTATCCCGATACCGCTTTTCTTATTTAGTTTACGGGAATAGCCAACATCAATACCAAATTCACGGGGACGGAAACTTCCAAAGTCGTTTCCGAGATTATCAGTGAACTGGATGTTGCCAAGACTGAAATAACGGAGTGAACCCGATATGGCCTGGTTGTCAGCAAATTTGTAATAACCCGTAAGAGAAGCGAGATAAACATCATTTACCAGATCTTTTAACCATGGAGTATAGCTGGCAACTATACCACCTTTGGATTGATTGGATGCTACTTTGCCAATATTCCAAAAACCAGAACTGGCATCTGGTGATGTAGCTATACCTACATCTCCCATTCCACCTGAACGGGCATCGGGTGAAATACGAAGAAAAGGAACGGCAGTTGTTACTACATTGATTGGATCCACCTGGGCCTTTACAGCTGATGATAAACCACAAAAGAGCAGGATTCCGGCAGTTAGTTTTAAAGCAGTTGGTCTCATTAGTAAGTGTTTAATGTGATGTAAATATAGTTATGTAAATATATGAGTTTTGGTAAAATACAAAACTAAAATATTGAATTTTCTGCGAAACTAAAAAATTACCATTTTTTCGATCTTTTCTTTCTTCTGGTTTTCGGAGGTAATAAGGGACAATTTATACAGGTAAACCCCCCTGCCGACCCTGTCTCCATAAGTGTCTTTTCCGTTCCATTCCACTTCATCTGAACGGTTTCCGGGTGTATTTATTGTTTGTCTGATGCTTTTTATTAGCCGCCCGGAAAGCGTAAATATCTGTAAATTAACCAGTAGGTTCTGGCCCGGCTTATTATGCTCAAACCAAAACCGGGTACTGGTAGTAAAGGGATTGGGGTAATTTAATACCCGACTCAAAACCAATTCTTCATCATTGGCCACTGTAAATTCCAGAACCGCTTCCCGGGAATTATTGAGTACATCCCAGGCCTTAATTTTAATAGAATGAGGACCAGGGTCGAGCCCGGATAATTGAAACCGGATCGTCCCATTCTGATAACTATTTAAGTCACCCTGATAAAAATCGTTGAGAATAAAATATTTCCGGTTATCATTATCCAATGTAGCCACAATATCATGTCCTATGCCGGTACCTGCAGTATTAATACCGGAGGAATCGGACAGTTTTACAATCAAAACCGGGTTTTGATTGGTAGTGCCTCCATTTACAAATTTTTCGTCATTCAGGTATGGTTTAATCTGGGGACCCTCCATATCACTACCCGAACTATTCCCAGCGCCCCCAACAATGAATCCTGTAAAAAATCCATGGGCATCTTTTATTCCATCTTCAGCATATAAACTTAACCGGCCATTGCCAAATTGGTAGTTTATATCTTTTGGGGCTTTAAAAGTGAATAAGAACTTT
>JAHEZF010000131.1 GCA_023251215.1 Sphingobacteriales bacterium
GTTTCTATGGCAAAAGGCGCAACAGTAAAAACGGGGCAGGAAATTGGAAGAGTGGGAAAGGATGATTATGGAAATAGCGGCCAGATAGATTTTATCCTGATGATTGAAAGAAAAAATGTGAACCCAGAGCCCTGGTTACGGCGTTAATCTTCAACATTTATATAATTCGAAAACGTTTGGGATCAACCGGAACGTTTTTCTTTCAGAGAAATCGTTCATATAACTTTTCGTACAAAGGAACAATATTGTGGATGTCAAACTTTTTGGCATGAGCAGCAGCTCTTTCTTTGAACTGCTTTAATATTACGGGATCTGTCACAATATTTAAAGCCTTCTGTCCCATGGTTTTTACATCACCCACATCACCAAGATAACCCGTCTCACCAGGAATGTTTATTTCAGTTAAACCACCAACATTAGTGGTAACTACAGGAACTCCTGCTGCCATAGCTTCCAGTGCAGCCAATCCGAAACTTTCATATTCTGATGGCAGTAAAAAAAGATCTGCAATAGCTAAAATATCTTCCATCTGATCCTGCTTGCCTACAAATCTTATTTCATCGCAGAGATCCAATTCACGGCAAAGATCTTCAGCAGCCGGTCTTTCAGGTCCATCGCCCACCAGCATCAGGCGGCTCGGGACTTTATCATTTACTTCTTTAAAAATATTTATTACATCAGGAATGCGTTTCAGTTTCCTGAAGTTGGATGCATGCATCAATACTTTTTCACCATTGGGTGCAATCATTTTTTTAAATGCATCAATAGGTTTACGGGTAAAACGGCTTACATCCACAAAGTTTGCAATCACTTCAATTTCTTTTTCGATCTTAAAATGTTTATATGTTTCTTCCTTCAGATTCTCGGATACGGCAGTAATGGCATCACTTTCATTGATGGAGAAAGTAACAACGGGAGCATAGGTTTTATCACGGCCAACCAAGGTAATATCAGTTCCGTGTAATGTGGTTATAACCGGAATGATTTTCCCATCTTTTTTCAGAATCTGTTTTGCCATATAAGCAGCCGATGCATGTGGAATGGCGTAGTGTACATGCAAAAGATCCAGGTCGTTGTTTTTGATAACATCCACCATCGTACTTGCCAGCGCTGTTTCATAAGGCGGGTAGTCAAATAAAGGATAGGTGGGTACCTGCACCTCATGATAGGAAATGTTGGGGATAAATCCGTTTAACCGTACCGGCTGCTGGTAAGTTATAAAATGCACCTGGTGACCTTTCTGGGCCAATGCTTTTCCTAATTCGGTTGCCAGTACACCCGAGCCTCCGAAAGTAGGATAACAAACAATTCCTATCCGCATGGTTTTAGTAATCGTCATAGAACCCGAAGTTAAATACTTTATATGAACTGCTTTTACCGTTCATGTTAAACCCTGATGAAAAATTGTCAATACAAATTTTTCAGGGTTTAACCCCGACAATCCTGATGCTTTTGTCAGGATTCGTCGGGGGACATTGATAATATTTCAATGGTCAGAGAAATCACGGTTAAATCCGTATTTTCAATTTTAATCACAATCAAATCCTTTTACATGAGGAAATATTTTTTATCAGCTGTATTTACCCTCACTTCTTTTTTGGTCTTTTCGCAAAATGAAGATTCAGTAATGATCAAAAAAATTTCTGATGAAATACTGACTAATGGAAAAGCATACGACAATCTCCGTCAGCTAACAAAACAGATCGGTGGTCGTTTGGCCGGTTCTCCCCAGATGGTAAAAGCTGAACAATGGGGACTGCAGGTGATGCAGGCAAGCGGTGCCGATAAAGCTTGGTTGCAGGAGTTGATGGTGCCTCATTGGGTAAGGGGTGGAAAAGACAAAGCAGATGCATTATTCAATACTGCAATACAAGGCTCAAGAAATTTGCTTCTGCAAAAAAAATCACTTGATGTTCTTGCTCTTGGAAACTCTCTGGGCACAGGCAAAGCGAGGCTAACGAAAGAAATATTGTTAGTAAACTCTTTTGATGAACTTGAAAAAAAGAAAGACTCAGTGAAGGACAAAATCGTTTTTTACAATTATAAATTTAATCCCACGTTTGTCCGCACTTTTCAATCTTATGGAGATGCGAACGGCTACCGTGGCAGTGGACCAAGCCGGGCCGCCAAATACGGCGCCGCGGCTGTTATTGTAAGAAGCATGTCACATAGCACTGATAACAATCCTCACACAGGATCATTAAGATATGATACTACATTGCCAAAAATTCCTGCTGTTGCTATCGGCTTACAAGATGCGGATTGGCTAAGCAATCAACTGATGAATAAAAAAATAATAAATGTATCAATACAAACTAATGGACATTTTCTGCCGGATACGATAGGGCATAATGTAATTGGAGAATTGACCGGTTCAGAATTTCCGGATCAGGTCATCACAATTGGCGGTCACCTGGATTCATGGGACCCTGGTGAAGGTGCACATGATGATGGAGCAGGGGTAGTTCAGACAATAGAAGTATTAAGAGTAATGAAAGCATTGGGTTATCAGCCAAAACATACAATTCGCTTTGTTTTGTTTGCCAATGAAGAAAACGGATTACGTGGAGGAGCAAAATATGCAGAAGAAGCAAAGACAAAAAATGACAAACACATTTTTGCCATGGAAAGTGATGCAGGTGGATTTACTCCCCGCGGATTCACTTTTGGCGGCACACCGGAACAATTGAAAAAAGTACAAAGCTGGATTCCTCTTTTATATCCTTATGGAGTATATGAAATAACAAATGGTGGTGGCGGGGCTGATATCGGGCCGTTGAACAGGAACTTTAAAATACCTGTCGTTGAATTAGCTCCTGACTCACAACGTTACTTTGATTATCACCATGCCCGTAATGATGTATTTGAAAATGTAAATAAAAGAGAACTGGAGTTAGGAGCTATTAATATGGCGGCGCTGATTTATCTGGTGGATAAATATGGGTTGTAATATTATTTTACAACAACCAGTTTCTTCATTGCTACTTTGTCTTTCCCTGTCAAACGAAGAATATATGTTCCCGGCATTAATGAAGTGTTGATGTTTTGTTGTATTGACCCGTGGATGATTGTTCTATGCTGTAATAATTTTCCTGCCATATCAAATAATTGCAGATTATCGAAATCATTCATACGGTAGTGCAGGTAGATAATGCCGGATGAAGGATTGGGATACAGGCTTACTTCGCTGCTAACATTCACAGGGCCATTGATGCCGGTGGTAATAGAGCCAACTTTATTCAGCACCCAATTATTGGGGTCTACAATTACACCGCCGGGGGTCTTATTGGATCTGAATTTGAATACCTGGTTATTGGTGGTTTGATAAACTTTTACGATTGTGTCACCCTGCGGAGAATTTATTGTAAATTCATAAAGACCTTTAAAGAAAGGAGTGATGGCCGGGGCACTCACTGTCTGGTTTACCAGTAATACAATGCTGTCACCTTGTTTGGAATAATCCACATTGAAAGTAGGATATCCTTCGCCATAATACCATTCATTAAAGAAATCAGTAAAATTTTTACCGCTGGTATTTTCTGCTACCTGCTTAAAATCATTGGCAGTAGCTACAGAATCTTTGAAAAGCTGCAGATAATTTTTTAGTGTTTGGAAAAAAATATTATCATTCTGTATCTCAAATCTCAGGGTATGTATGATGGCAGCGCCTTTTTCATAACTAAACCTGTAATTGAATATCCTGTTTTCATCATATACGGAAGCATCAGGTACAAAGACGCTGCCGCTGGCAGATAATAAAACATCATTGTGAAAATTTTGCATAAATGCCGAAGCTGTGGTAGTAAACAGGGAAGGTAATTTCTCTATCATCAGGTATTCGCTGTAGCTGGCGAACCCTTCATTCAGCCAGATATGGTTCCAGGTGGCACAGGTAACGTAATCACCAAACCATTGATGGGAGAGTTCATGAGCAATCAGCGTGGCGCCAAAGCCGTCCACTGTGCTCATGGTCTGGTGTTCCATGCCACCGCCAATACCTGCATGTGCATGCCCGTACTTTTCATTTTTAAAAGGATAGAGTCCATACAACTCACTCATTTTTTCAATAAAGGCAGGAGTCTTGTCAATATTAGCTTTGTTGCTGTTGAAATAAGTGGCGTTATTTACCAGGTAATGTTGAATCAATATGGAATCGGGCGCCATAGCCGCAGGTTTAGCATAGTTGCGATATTCCATGTAATTGGCTACTGAAACACTGGGCATGTAATAATTCATCGGGTATCTGCATTTCCATTGAAATTGTTTTTTATTATTGGGCAGGTCAACAACAGCAACCAACAGTCCGTTCGACCCAGCCTTATTGCCTGCGTCTGTAGTGATCCAGATATCAGCAGAATCAATTTTATCTTTTAGAAATTGTTTGGCAGGAAACCATTCCCTTGCCTGGTAACTTTCTGAAAGCGTGGCTGTATAGACTAAACCATTGCTTGAAATAATGCCGGCGAAAACTCCATTTGAGCTGGCCGTGCCATGGTAGTAAAATAAAACAGTGACAATAGTATTGGCAGGAATAACAGGGGACAGGGGAATAAAGACATGGTCGCTGGCCCGCTGGAAATTCAATTTTACATTGTTGACAAATACAGAATCAACGATCATATTATTCCTGAGTTCAGTTATAAAAGTATCCAATGGTTGAAGAGCTTTCACTCTTGTAAGGGCTGTGCCGGAAATAATCCGGGAATTGGCTTCTACTGCCAAATCAAGTTTGAGATACTTCACATCATATTTATTCATGGAAGCATATTGATAATAGGCCACCTTCTGTTCGATAGTAGTTGACCTGGCACGACTGCATTTTTCGTGGCAGGCCGGATTTTCATCATCATTTATTTGCGCATGACAATAAACAGAAAACACAGAACTGATAAAAAGCATTACATATTTCTGCATTTGCAAAAATTTTCGGTTTTCAAAGATAAGACGATGAACTGTGAATATCTTTTAAATTACAACAGAAGTTTATTTATTGCAGAGTGGACTGAGGCAAAGGGGAAAGAAAGGACGATTTTATCCATTTGCTGTTTAATTTCTGCTGTACAAAGACGGCCGATACTGCCTTCATGAAGCCCCCTGTCAACCTCCCCCGCCCGGGGAGGAGTAAAGAATCCTTTTTCAACTAGTTCAGCAATTTTTTTATACGCATCCCTGAAAGAAATTCCCTGCATCACTAATTTATTTACTTCATCTACAGTAAAAAGATATTTGTATTTATCATCAGCAAGAATATCTTTATTGATCTCAATATTGGATAACATCAGTCCTGCCATCTCAATACAATCTTTCAAAGTTTTAAAAGCTGGAAACAGATGTTCTTTCAGCAATTGCAGATCCCGGTGATAACCGGAAGGAAGATTTGTTATCATCAGCATGATCTCATTGGGCAGAGATTTGATGCGGTTGCAATGTGAACGGATCAATTCAAAAACATCCGGATTTTTTTTATGTGGCATAATGCTGGAACCGGTAGTGA
>JAHEZF010000132.1 GCA_023251215.1 Sphingobacteriales bacterium
AAAACCGATCTGTCTTCCCAAACTACCTTCCGCTTTCAGTACACCAAAATCAAATACTCCTTTTTGTGCATTTGTTTGTCCGCTGTTAAATTCAAAGGGAGTTACATAAAAATTATTCATTACGCTGTCAAAGTTCATCCGCTGTGCTACAGGATTTAAATGAAAAGGAAAGACACGATAAGTAACAGTGATGCTATCAACCGGTGGTTTCTTTCTCCAGTATAGTATTGCATTTACAAAATCAAGACGGTAATCAGAGGAAGAAACATAAGCAATCGAAAATGATTTCGGTATAATACTGATCGTATCAATCTTCAGACTGTCCGTTTCCACCTTGAAGATTTTTTGCCGGAGATTTGATACAGGAACAACAGGTAATTGCGCATGGCTCCACAGGGATAGTAAGGCCAGACAAAAAAGTAATAATATTCTTTCCAAATAACTCAACAGCAGCGGGTTTAACTCAAAATCGTAAAATTCGCTGTATTTATTGCTTTAAAGTTATCCCATGCTGTTAATTCCGGAAAAATGCAGCAAATTTGAGTATAAAATGTCTTCTTTCAGACCTTACTCGATGTTCCCGATGCATAAACGCCAATTCATACTGGTAATTGGTTTGTTCTTTTTTCTTAACAGCACTGCCCAGCAAAATAATATCTGGTATTTTGGAAAAAAAGCCGGGCTGAATTTTAATATTGTTGCCAATCAGCCGATCCCATCAAAACTAACTAACAGCGTTATGATAGCTGATGAAGGATGTGCCAGTATTTGTGATGAAAACGGCCGGCTTCTTTTTTATTCGAATGGCCTGACTGTTTATAACCGTAATCACCAGCCCATGTTAAATGGAGATGGATTAGCAGCCAATATTTCTACCATGCAGGGATGTATCATCGTGCCTTTACCGGGCAGCGACAGCCTTTATTACATTTTTACAACCGATGCTGTTGAAAATAGTTTTGCCAATGGCTACAGGTATTCTATCATCGACATGGCGGGAGATAATGGTAATGGCGGGGTAACTGCTAAAAATATATTGCTCTGGGCTTCCTGTACAGAAAGGATGACGGCTATACGTCATGCCGATGGTATTAGTGTATGGCTTATAACAAATGATAATAATTCCAATATTTTCAGAGCATGGCTTATCAATTGCAGCGGTTTGCAAACAACTCCTGTTGTTTCTACTGCCGGTCTGGTAATGGACCAACATTATTTTACCAATACAGGAATGATGAAAGCAAGCCCTGATGGTAAACAAATATGCCAGACTCATTTCCCGGTATTGGATGAAATGAATCATATCCCAAATTTCTGTCAGCTATTCGATTTTGATATTGCAACAGGGATCTTATCAAATCCCCGGTCTATCGGATTCCCGGATGCACAAATTATAACCTGTGAATATTCCCCGGACTCAAAACTGCTTTACCTGGCAAGGCCTTATGACAAAGCTATTGATCAAATTGAATGTACGCTGGGAAATGCTGCTGCCATTACAGCATCACGGATCAGCATCAGTACGGACGGTGCCGGGTTCATCGGCATACAACTGGCTCCTGATGAAAAAATATATCTCTGCTATCCATCCTGGTATCTTGGCGTTATCAACCGGCCAAATATAAAGGGGGCTGGATGTAATTTTCAGAAAGAACAAGCTGATGTCAGTTTTAATCTTGCTTATCTCGGACTGCCGGCATTCATCAATGATCTTTCTTTCAACCCCAACAATGGTTTTAATTATTCGATACTTGACAGTTGTTCAGGCAATGTTCAGTTCCTGGGCACTTCTACTATGAATGGTGTTTTGCAATGGCGCTGGGATTTTGGTGATGGAACAACATCGGATATTCAAAACCCGGTTCATTTATTTATACCCTCTGACCAGGCTTATACGGTAAAATTAAAGGTAACATCTTCGCTGTTTTGTGGAGAAGTTAAAACATCACAAATCATAAAACCAAAAGGCATTGTTGCCAGCATTGATTTTGACATCATCAATAAATGTGATTCGGGTTACGTTCGCTTTATAAACAAAACATCTTTTTTACAGGATACTGTAGGGCAGCTTACCTGGGAGTTCGGCGATGGAAGTATTTCAAACGAAATAAACCCGATTCATACTTATACCGCCGGTGGTGTATATAATGTAAAACTGAAATTTAAAACAACCACTCCCTGTCTCGATGATTCATTAGTTCGCCAACTGGATCTTTCCACATTTACTGTCTCTGCACCACCTGATCAGACAATACTTGTAGGACAATCAGTACAGCTTTATGTTAGTGGCGGCGGAAAATATTTTCAATGGACACCCGGATCATGGCTAAGTGATTCCAGCAGCAAAAACCCGGTAGCTATGCCGCTGGATGACATAACATATAAGGTGACAGCAATAAATAATGAGGGCTGTAAAAGTGAAGATTCCATTTTCATCAAGGTATTACCTCTTGATGATTTCTATGTTCCGGGCGCATTTACACCAAATGATGACGGAAAAAATGATAAGATACGGCCGTTCTATGGCGGAAAATTTACATTATCCGAATTCAGTATTTTCAACAGGTGGGGACAACATGTTTTTTCGACCCGGGAAAGAGGGGCAGGCTGGAACGGCAGGGTGAATAATCTCATCCAGGATGCAGGAGTTTATGTGTGGATCATTCGTGCCACCGACCAATCTGGTATTCACTATGAGCGAAGAGGAACTTTTGTTTTGATCCGTTAAAAACTGATTTTGCTGAATCAAGTTTCTTGACATCATTTTTTTTAACCTTGATACTAATAGTGTAAAAAAAGATTTTCTGTCTTTTATATTAACTGGTTTAATGGTTATTGTAGCAGCAGATCAGTCAAACAAAAATCAAAAAGTAAAAGGCCGGGCCGGTACTTTGCATTTATCATATACTTCTGGTTTTGGCTTTGTAATTACCCCCGGATCATTTGTCAGAAGATAATCCTGTAAGAAAATACTCAGCATTAAGCCGGGCAATATTAGTGATGGAAATTTCCTTGGGGCAAACGGCTTCGCAGGCCCCTGTATTGGTGCAGGCGCCAAATCCTTCTTTATCCATTTGCGCCACCATGTTCATCACTCTTGATTTTCTTTCGGGATCGCCTTGTGGCAATAAAGCAAGATGTGAAACTTTAGCTGACACAAATAATAATGCAGATGAGTTTTTACAAGCTGCCACACAAGCTCCGCAGCCGATACAGGCTGCCGCAGCAAATGATTTATCAGCTTTATCTTTTTCAATGGGAATAGCATTACCATCTACTGCATTGCCGGTATTCACTGAAATAAATCCACCCGCCTGGATGATACGGTCAAATGAAGTTCTGTCAACCACCAGGTCTTTTATTACCGGGAATGCTTTAGCTCTCCAGGGTTCAACCACAATGGTATCTCCATTCTTAAAAGCTCTCATGTGCAACTGGCAGGTAGTGGTAGCATGCCAGGGTCCATGCGGACGACCGTTGATATACATGGAGCAGGTACCGCAGATACCTTCACGGCAATCATGATCAAATGCAATTGGATCTTTCCCTTCATGGATCAATCTTTCATTCAGCACATCAAACATTTCCAGAAAAGACATTTCGGAGGAAATATCTTTTACTTCGTAGGTCTCGAATCTTCCTGCGCTGTGGCTGTTCTTTTGCTTCCAGACTTTTAATTTCAGATTTAAGATTTTGTGCTCCATAAAAGCAATTATTCCGTTCGTTGTTATAATTATTTATATGAACGCTGACTCGGCTTCACCATTTCATAATTCAGAATTTCTTTAACCAATTCCCAATTGCTATCTCCTTTATAACCCCATGCTGATACATACATAAAATGATTATCGTCCCGCATAGCTTCACCGTCTGCAGTTTGATACTCTTCGCGGAAATGACCGCCACAACTTTCTTCTCTTTGCAGAGCATCTATGCACATCAGTTCTCCCAGCTCAATAAAGTCAGCTACCCGGTTAGCTTTATCAAGTTCAGGATTCATTTCATTGATACTACCCGGAATTCTCAGATCGGTCCAGAATTCTTTTTTCAACTGCTGAATATCTGTAATGGCTTCTTTCAACCGGTTTGCATTGCGGGCCATACCACATTTGTCCCACATGATCTTACCTAAACGTTTGTGAAAGCTTTCCACCGTTTGCGAACCTTTAATGCTCATTAGCCTGTTGATCCGGTCAGCAGTTGCTTTTTCAGTTTTTTCAAATGCAGGATGTGAAGTGGGAATCGGCGCAGTACGAATTTCATCAGACAGATAGTTGCCGATAGTGTAAGGAATAACAAAATATCCATCGGCCAGGCCCTGCATTAAAGCCGATGCGCCCAAACGATTAGCTCCATGATCGCTGAAATTACATTCGCCTAAAGCATATAATCCGGGAACGGTTGTCATTAATTCATAATCAACCCACACCCCCCCCATTGTATAATGCACTGCAGGGTAAATCCTCATGGGTACTTCATATGGATTTTCACCGGTGATCTTTTCATACATATCAAAAAGATTACCGTATTTTTCTTTCACCACTTCTTTTCCCAACTTCATAGCGACATCGGGATCAGCATCGTGTAAACCTTGTTTGCCGGCTTCTGTTTTACCATAGCGTAAAAAAGCATCTGCATAATCCAGGTAAACGGCTTGCCTGGATGAACCTACACCATAGCCAGCATCACATCTTTCTTTTGCTGCTCTTGAAGCCACATCTCTCGGTACTAAATTTCCAAAAGCAGGATACCTTCTTTCCAGGTAATAATCTCTTTCATTTTCAGGAATTTCATTCGGCTTTCTGGTATCACCTTGTTTTTGGGGCACCCAAATTCTTCCGTCATTTCTCAGTGATTCAGACATCAGCGTCAACTTGCTTTGATGATCTCCCGTAACAGGGATACAGGTTGGATGTATTTGTGTAAAACAAGGATTGCCAAACAGTGCACCTTTTTTATGTGCTTTCCAGATAGCTGTAACATTACAACCCATGGCATTGGTGCTGAGATAAAAAACATTTCCATAGCCGCCGGTGCATAACAGAACAGCATGACCAAAAAAACGTTCCAGTTCGCCGGTGATAAGATTGCGGCAAATGATTCCACGGGCCTTGCCATCAATCATCACCACATCAAGCATTTCATGGCGGGCATACATCTCAACATTTCCCAATGCCACCTGGCGTTCCATTGCCTGGTAGGCCCCAATTAATAATTGCTGACCCGTTTGCCCGGCAGCATAAAAAGTTCTTTGCACTTGTGTACCACCAAATGAACGGTTACTTAATAATCCGCCATATTCTCTGGCAAAAGGAACACCCTGTGCCACACATTGATCAATGATATTGGAACTCACTTCGGCCAGGCGATGCACATTGCCTTCCCGTGCACGATAGTCGCCGCCCTTTATAGTGTCATAAAATAAACGAAATACAGAATCACCATCATTCTGGTAATTCTTGGCGGCATTAATACCA
>JAHEZF010000133.1 GCA_023251215.1 Sphingobacteriales bacterium
ATCCGGTCCCAGCGGGCAAACATGGTTGATTTACGAACTTCAAAAATTCTTCCCATTGTGTTGGTTAATTAGGTATTTGTTGATTAGTTAAATGGGAGTGCAAAAGTAAGGCAACGAGGATAAATGAAAAACCGCCTCGCTTCAGGTGAAACGGTTTTAAGAATGAACTAAATCTTTTTTATGATGTTGGATTCCTCAACTTGCTCTTATAGCGGCTGTATCCAAAATAAATTAATAAACCAATTACCAGCCATCCACCCAACCGTGCCCAGTTGGTCCAGCCTAATCCAAATATCATTGCGGTACATACCACAATTCCAAGGATAGCTACTAACCCCACAGCAGGAGTTTTAAATCCTCTTGGTACTTCAGGATGTTTTATTCTCATGATCCAGACTCCTGCACATACGAGGATGAAGGCAAACAAGGTTCCGATACTTGTCATTTCGCCAACAATATCACCGGGAATAAAAGCAGCAAAAGCTCCCACCATTAAGAAAATGATCCAGTTTGCTTTGTAAGGAGTCCTGTATTTTGAATGAACATCGGAAAATGCTTTTGGCAATAATCCATCACGACTCATGGAAAAGAATACACGGGATTGACCCAATAACATGACAAGTATCACCGATGAAAAACCTGCAAGAATTGCCACGGTTACAAGGTTGGATAACCACCCGAATTTAGGGACCCAGGCTCCGTTCACCATGCTTCCACTCATGTGTTCAATTGCATACGACACTGATGCTTCTTTTCCATGCGTTCTGAAATCTTCGGTACTGGCAACTCCTGTTAAAACATAGGAAAACAGAATATACAGAACAGTGCAAATAGCCAGTGAACCCAAAATTCCGATAGGCATATCTTTTTTAGGATTCTTAGCTTCTTGTGCCGTAGTGGAAACAGCATCAAATCCAATGAATGCAAAAAACACAATTCCCGCGGCGCCTAAAATTCCCATGATGCCTCCAAAGTTTGTAGTAATACCGCTATGTGGGTTGGTGTATGTAGTTGGTTCGGGAATAAATGGATGATGATTTTCCGGCCTGATATAACTCCATCCGATTGCAATAAAGATGAGAACTATGGCGACTTTAAGTATAACAATGAAACTATTTACCAATGCTGATCCCTTAGTACCTCTTATTAAAACCATTGTCAGCACCAGTATAATAAAGAGAGCAGGGATATTAATAATGCCTGTTAAAACCTGTTGTGTAGCAGGGTCAGTAAATTTCTCAAACGGCGAATGGCACCATTCGCCGGGTATACTCGCCCCGAATATTCCTAAGAACTTATTGAAATATTCACTCCATGCAATACCAACAGTAGCGGCGCCTACACCATATTCCAAAATCAAATCCCACCCTATGATCCAGGCAATAAATTCACCCATGGTTGCATAACTGTAGGTGTAAGCACTACCGGCTACCGGGATCATAGATGCAAATTCCGCATAACACAATCCTGCAAAAGCGCAACCAATAGCTGCAACAATAAAACCAATTGTAACTGATGGGCCGGCATGTTGGGCTGCTGCCGCTGCTGTTCTTACAAACAAACCTGCTCCTATGATCGCTCCGATACCAAGGGCAATAAGATTGCCAGGGCCTAATGTTCTCTTTAATGTATGTGCACCCTCTGCCTGTGCTTCGCCAAGCAGCACATTGATAGGTTTCTTAACAAATAAACTCATGTGTTGGTTGATTATGGTTTAGAATTATTAGATTCAATCTCGTAAAATAAAGAATAATTCCTTTCTGACCATCAAATCTTTTACAGAATGTTCCAAAGGAATCCCTTTGGGACAGATTTAAAGGACAAAAGTTCAGACAGTCGGTATTTTTTCCGATTTTCGGACTTCTTTATCAAACGTTTGCTGTATGAAAAAGAACCGGCTGACTGTTTTTATCCTGATTGCCATGATACTTGGAGTCGGCGCCGGGTTTTTAATGAACCAATTTGGCAATGGGAAAAAAATTACATATAGCCCATCGAAAGACTATACTGGAGCTGATACAATAATATTCAGCGTATCAGGGAAAAAAATCATGCAACCTGTATTTGTTGTAAAAGATTCTTCTGTTTACAAATCCTTAAAGGGTAGCATGAATGAAAGTTTCTGGCTGGCGGTTTCCAATACTTCAAAAAATTATATCCCGGTAATTATTAGTTCTGGAACCGGGATGAAACTTCAGGGAATTGCCTCAGCGCCGAAACATGGAACTGCTGTCATTGCTTCCATACAATCTTTTTCAGATAATGTCAAACTCCTCACCACAATTTTCCTTCGGCTCGTTCAAATGCTCATTGCTCCATTGATTTTTTGCACCCTGGTGGTTGGTATTGCTAAACTTGGCGATCTGAAAACGGTTGGCAGGGTGGGGGGTAAAGCATTATTGTGGTTTGTTTCCGCATCGCTGGTGAGTTTGTTGCTCGGTATGTTGCTGGTAAATTTATTTCAACCCGGTCACGCCATTGATCTCAGCAATGCAGATACGGCAGGTGCAAAAGAACTGATTGGTAAAACCCAGGAATTTTCCCTGGCAAAATTTGTGGAGCATGTTTTTCCCAAAAGTGTTTTTGAAGCCATGGTGAATAATGAGATCCTTCAGATTGTGATCTTCAGTGTCTTCTTTGGCATTGCCGCAACAGCACTGCATGAATATGCAAAACCGGTTATCAAAGGGCTTGATGCAGCTTCACATATTATTTTAAAAATGGTGGGCTATGTGATGAACTTTGCGCCGCTTGGAGTTTTCGGAGCTATTGCCGCTGTCATTGCCACAAAAGGGTTGGGTGTATTTAGTTTTTACGGTCAATATCTTTTTTATTTTCTTATCGGCATTGCATTGTTGTGGGCTATCTTGCTGGGGGTCGGAGTTTTAATTTTAAAAAATCGTGTTCGTGGATTATTAAAAAGAATTGCCCAGCCACTACTGATCGCTTTCAGCACAACCAGCAGTGAAGCAGTCTTCCCGAAACTGACGGAAGAATTAGAAAGATTTGGTTGCAAAGACAAGATCGTTGCATTTGTATTGCCATTAGGATATTCATTCAATCTTGATGGCAGCATGATGTACATGACCTTTGCGAGCCTTGCCATTGCTCAGGCTTATGGTATTCATATGGATTTAGGCACTCAGCTAACTATGTTGCTGGTGCTGATGCTGACCAGTAAGGGAATTGCCGGTGTACCAAGAGCGGCATTGATAGTAGTGCTGGCTACCTGTTCTATGTTCAAAATCCCTCCGGAGGGTGTAGCACTTATTTTGCCGATTGATCATTTTTGCGATATGTTCAGGACTATGACCAACGTAGTGGGTAATGCTCTTGCTACAAGTGTGGTGAGTAAATGGGAAGGAGAGTTGGAAGGATAGATGAAGGATGATGGATGGATGGCAGATGACGGTTGATAGTAATTAGTAATTAGGAATTGGGAATTAGGAATTAGGGGAAGTTTAAAAGAAGTACAAAAGCCGGAGACAAAAAAATAATTACAGAATAAAAAATATTCAATATTCAATATTCAATTTTAAATTTTAAATGGATAAAGGATTTATTCAGCAATTTATTGAGTGGATCATTCATTACGGCGGACTCTATGTTTTGCTGCTGATCATATTTGCCGAAACGGGTTTGTTCATCGGCTTTTTATTTCCCGGCGATTCATTGCTGTTTGCTGCCGGTATTTATGTGGACGACCTGGCCAAAGAATTTTTTGATGTGCACTGGAGTATCATCATGATCATGGTCATGATTGCTTCCATACTGGGCAATATGGCAGGCTACTGGTTTGGATATAAAACCGGTCCTTTGCTTTATGAACGAAGAGACACCTGGCTGTTCAAAAGAAAGCATTTGGTCCGTGCTAAAAAATTTTATGATAAATATGGGAAGCCAACCATTTTCTTTGCCAAATTTCTTCCCTTCATCAGAACTTTTGCTCCCATCGTAGCCGGGATGGTGAAAATGAACAAGACATTTTTTTCTTTTTACAATATTATAGGCAGCGTATGCTGGGTGGCGTCTATGATGCTGGGAGGGCATTTTTTAAATGAGTGGGCGAAAACAAAATTTGGTTTTGAACTTAAAGATCATATTGAAGCGATTACGATCGGTATTGTGCTGGTGACAACATTGCCGGTGTTGTATAAAATATTTTTTCGCAGAAAAGAAACTGAAAATGAACCGCCTGCTTCAAACGTATAAATGATATGCAGCAAAACCGTTCCAATTCTATTTTCAACATTACTGTGATCGTTGCAGCGCTTGGTTATTTTGTAGATATCTATGACCTGCTTTTATTCACCATTGTTAAAGCGCCAAGTTTACGCAGCATTGGTTCAACAGATGCTACGATGCTTGCAGACAGCACTAAGGTCATCAACTGGCAAATGGTTGGCTTGTTGATCGGCGGCATTATCTGGGGAGTGCTGGGTGATAAAAAAGGAAGGCTTTCGGTTTTATTTGGCTCCATCATTTTATATTCCATTGCAAATTTTATAACAGGCTATGTTCATACAGTGGATCAATATGCATGGTGCCGTTTTGCTGCGGGTCTTGGCCTCGCTGGTGAATTGGGTGCAGGCATTACACTGGTCAGTGAGTTAATGCCCAAAAGTAAAAGAGGCATCGGCACTTCCATGGTAGCGGGTATCGGCCTCAGCGGCGCAGTGGCAGCTTATTTCACATACCAGTTTACTAATGACTGGCGATTGTGTTATAAGATCGGCGGAGGTCTTGGCGTCTTGTTATTGTTCCTGCGCATCGCGGTAGCGGAGTCCGGTATGTTTAAACAGGTGAGGCAACAAAATGTTTCGAGAGGAAATTTTTTTATGTTTTTTACCAATGCAAAACGTTTCAGGAAATATATTCTTGCCATACTGATCGGTTTACCTACCTGGTATGTCATCGGCATCGTGGTAAACCAGAGTGATAAGTTTGCCGGTAAACTATATGGGAGCACCACCCTTGATTCGGGCCGGTCCATTATGTTTGCTTATGCAGCGATTGCATTGGGTGATATTGCAGTTGGATTCATCTGCCAGTATTTTAAAAGCCGGAAAAAAGGATTGCTGCTGTATTATTTTCTTTGTATAGCCTCATTGATTTTGTTTTTCAGCAACTTCAATAATTCTGATGCAAGAATGTACACCGTTTGCGCTATGGTGGGATTCAGCACGGGCTTCTGGGCTATTTTTATTACAATGGGTGCTGAACAATTCGGGACAAATCTTCGTGCAACTGCGGCTACCACTATTCCGAATATGGTGAGGGGAGCGCTGCCATTGATCAACTTAATGTTCCTGAATCTTTTTCAAAAAAACTGGGGATGGCCGCTTATTAAAAGCGGCATTATTACCGGAATTATTGTAATGGCAGTTACTTTGATCGCTTTTTATTTTACCGAAGAAACCTATCATAAGGATCTGGATTACCTGGAGACTGAAGAATTGTTGCCTTAAAGCCAAGCC
>JAHEZF010000134.1 GCA_023251215.1 Sphingobacteriales bacterium
GTTCGAATGATTGCATTGGGCGAAGATAAATGAAGATTTGTATTTGCTGGCACGCAGAGAACGCTGGGATCACAGAGAAAAAAAATTATGAAATAATTCATACCAGCCTTCAGCGATCCCTGTGCCCTCTGCGTGAAATCATTTCTTTTTCTTGCTTTTTTCTTTTGATCTTTTTTCAGAGCCAAATTCACCGGCTACAACCCACTCATAATCCAACTGCCGCTTGGTCAGATTGGCCGCTATCACTTTTATCCATAACTTATCTCCCATCCTGAATTTTTTTCCGCTGCGCTGACCCACCAGGCAATAATCACTTTCTACATGACGAAACTCATCATACTCCAGTAAACTGTTTACGCTGATCAACCCTTCGCACTTATGCTCTATTGTTTCCACCCAAAAGCCAAAGCTGGCCACTCCGCTGATCACTCCTTCAAATTCTTCGCCAAGATAGTTCTTCATATACTGCACCTGCTTGTATTTATTGGCAGCCCGTTCCGCTTCCATCGCTGCCCGTTCTCTTTCACTGCAATGCTTGCATTTGTCTTCTAACGCCTCACCTCCGACGCTTCGGTCGGAGTCAGACATTGATCGTCTGACCCCTGCCCCTCTCCTCACGGAGAGGGGAGCAGAACCCCCTTTCAATTCAAGCACCTTTTCTAAAATGCGATGTACCATTATGTCAGGATAACGACGGATGGGCGATGTAAAATGACAATAATGATCAAACCCCAATCCATAATGACCAACATTTTCTATTGTGTATTTTGCTTTGGCCATGGTGCGGATACCTAACTGCTCCAGCACATGTTGTTCAGGTTTACCATGAACATCTCTCAACATCTGGTTAAACGAAGCGGCAATAGCATCCGGCGATGAAGTATCAAATTTATGTCCGAACTTTTTTGCAAAAGCAACAAAAGGAAGCAGCTTTTCATTATCCGGGTCATCATGTACACGGTAGGGAAAAGGCACCGGCTTATTGTTTACATTGATCTTTGAAAGATTTTCAGCAACAAACCGGTTGGCCAGCAGCATGAACTCTTCAATCAATTGATGGGATTCTTTACTCTCTTTGATCATGATGCCAATTGGATCTCCTTTTTCATCCAGTTTAAACCGCACTTCCTGAGATGAAAAGCTGATGGCTCCGTGCTGAAAACGTTTCTTTCGCATCCTCTGGGCAAGATCATTTAACAGCAGGATCTCATTTGCATACAACCCGGCTTTTTCTTCAATGATAGCCTGTACTTCTTCATAAGTAAACCGGTGATCAGAATGTATGACTGTTTTTCCCAGCCAGTATTGTTTCACTTCTGCTTTGGGAGTTATCTGAAATATTACGGAGAATGTAAGTTTGTCCTCATTGGGTCGAAGGGAACATAAACTATTAGAAATATGTTCCGGCAACATTGGATTTACACGGTCTGGCAAATACACCGAAGTGGCTCTTTGATGTGCTTCTTTATCCAGCGCATTATCTGCCTCCACATAATGACTTACGTCAGCAATATGAACCCCAATTTCATAATTTCCGTTCTTTAATTTTTTAAATGAAACAGCATCATCAAAATCTTTAGCATCCACGGGGTCTATGGTAAATGTGAGAATATTCCGGACATCATTCCTTTTTTTTATTTCTCCTGCTGGAATTGAATCCGGTAACCGGGCAGCCACCTCCAGTGCGTCATCTGGAAATTGCAGCGGAAAACCACTTTCCAGTAATATCTCTTTCATGGCCGTATCATTCGGATTTTCTGCATCCAATATGGTTATTACTTCGCCTACCGGCCGCTTGCCGTCTTTTTCCCATCTCAGCATGCGAACCACTACCCTGTCATTATCTTTTGCATGATTCATGTTAGATAATGAAATAAAAATATCCGGCATGGGTTTATCCATTTCGGGAACAAAAAAAGCAAAGCCCTTGTTCATTTCAAGATGGCCGATGAATTCGGTCCGCTTGCGTTGCAGCACATCCACTACTACTCCCTGCATCCTGCCCCCCCTGCCTTCATCTTTTATCCGGACCCGGACAGTATCTCCATGTAAAGCTGTATTAAAATCTGTTGGACGAATAAGAATATCTGAATCATGATCAGCCACTATCACAAATCCCATTCCTGACCGGGTAATGTCTAAGACACCCTTCAACGATTTACCTGCCGGTGATTTTTGTTTTTTCTTTTTTGAATTCTTTCTTCCCATAAATCAATTTTACTCCTTTTGCTTAAAATTTTTAATAAACCCTTTTACAATTTCATTGAATCCGGTTTCCTCACCAAATAAAAACCGATGCCGGACAGGGATCACATACAAGGGCAGGTCAGCGATCTCAGTATTGAATTTCACCAACCGAACAGCATCTTTCTCTGTTGAAAGAATGATCTTATCTTTTGCATCAATTTTTTCAAACCGCCTTTTTATTTCATTCAGATCATCAATGTTGAAAATATAATGATCGGGGAAATGCATCATATCATAAACCTTACATTGTTCTTCCAGCAATTTCTTCAAAGGCCGGGGGTTGGCAATACCCGATACAAGTAATACTTCTTTTCTTTCACTCAGGCTTGTTGTCTTATTACTGAACAGGTGATAGGGTTGCCCGTGTTCAATAGAAGTAAAAAATATCTGCTGACCGGATAATGGCTTTATTTCTTTAATGATCTTTTGCCGCTCTCCTTCAGAAAGATCAGGTTTACATTTGGTCACTACAATGATCTCAGCTCTTTTATAACTTGATTTCTGATCCCTGAGATCGCCGGTGGGTAAATAAAAATCATGAGTAAATAAATTTCCATATTCTGTCAGTAGAATATTCAACCCTGCCCGTAAGGCCCGGTGCTGGAATGCATCATCCAGTATGATGGCCTGCGTTTCCGGCCTGTCGTGCAACAATTGCGGAATGGCAAGTAATCTCTTTTCTCCGACAGCGACAGGCACATCCGGAAATTTCAAATGAAACTGCATTGGCTCATCGCCTATCTCCAATGCTGTTGAACCTGCATTTGCCAATGCGTAACCCCTGGTCTTTCTTTTATACCCGCGGCTGAGCGTAGCGACTTTGAATTCATCCTTCAGATTTATTACCAGCCATTCTACCATGGGCGATTTACCTGTGCCGCCAACAGAAAGATTGCCCACACATATCAATGGTAAACCAAAAGAATGGGAACGAAAGATCTTTTTATTATATAGCCAGTTGCGAATGCTGATGAACAGCCAGTACAGCAAAGCGAAAGGCAACAATAGTATCCGGAATGATTTCAGGAAAAAATCAGAAAACATGATCAAATGTAAAACAGATTGCTGATAAGGGTAGAACTGATTTAAGCTCCTCCGGGAAAATTCATTCAATCTGTGTTATCCGTATTCCAATCTCTTATTTTGGATTAATGAAAATTGAAAAGATTGTGGTTCCGTATTTACGTTCGGTTTTATAAAAAGAAAAATCTTTATAATTATTTCCTGGCTCATGCTCAAGCACAAACCAACCTTTCGGATTTAAAAGCTGTTTTTTAAAAATTAATTCAGGCAAATCATCAATATTGGTTAAAGCATACGGAGGCCCGGCAAAAATAAAATCAAATTTTTCTGTGCATTGAGTAATGAACCTAAACACATCCATCTTTATTACTTTGAAATTCTCCAGCTTTAATTCTCCCGATGTTTTTTTCATGAACTCATACATGGAACCGTCTTTCTCTACCACAGTAATATCTTTTGCTCCCCTTGATGCCAGCTCATAACTGATACTGCCTGTGCCGCCAAAAAGATCAAGTGTTTTTAATGCTGAAATGTCCAGGTTGTTTTGAAGGATATTGAACAATCCTTCTTTCGCCACGTCTGTCGTGGGCCTTGTATAAGGCATCTTAGAAGGCGGGTTGAATTTTCTGCCGCCATGCTCCCCTCCTATGATACGCATCGGGACAGATCATTTAATGATGTGAAATAATGAGCCGGATATTCATTATTGTCTGTAATAATCTAGTCAGCATCTCTGAATTCAACATTGAGGAAATACTGGTGTAGCTCTTTGTAAAGAGCAGATTCTTTTTCTATCAACCCGGACAAAACAAGTTTTACTTCCTGTTGCGAAAGTGAAAATTGCTGGCACAGTTTCAATAAATAATAAATAACATCATCAGGGGTTGAATACAAAAATGTTTGCGCCAGCAGCAGTTTGTTTTCTTTGGCAGCTATCAGTGTGAAATCTTCTGTACGGAAGTCAATCCATAACCGCCCGGACACAGCTGCATCTTTTATATTTTTAATACCAAGCGTATAGTTATGCCAATATCTTCCTGCCGGATATTTCCTGTTCACCCGGTCGTGAACCCCTTGTGGCACTGCATACATATTATACATCTGCCATTCAGAAACAGATTCAGAGACAATCGTTGATCTTCCATTCACTCCATACATAGCTTGCAATAAAAGCTGTGCATCTTCATATTTATAATGTTGAAGCGGCACCAATACACTCTGCGGATGATCATAACTTACCAGCACTTTATAAAACGAATTATTCAGTTCGGGATGAGTGGCGAAAAGATTCATCAAAGAGCTTTCCTCCATTTCATCACCTGAATAATATGCCAACTGGTAAAGTCTTTTGCCTGAAAGATCAGTAATGGCAAAGCAGCAATGCCTCTCCCCGATCCTGATAGACAAAACCTGCTGTCCAGGCTCTGATGTACTTGTCGTTGATATATTAAAGAGTTCTTTCAATTTTTTGTTTGATTGCGTGCAATAATAGGGAAAAAAAAGAGAACCTCACCCCTTGTAATGTTCCTTTTATTGAAGATGCTGCAATTACATATAGTGATTATTAGGGGTGAGGTAGCAACAGTAACTTTGTAGTCTTTCAGTTTTTACTAACGACATCGCTTCAAGGAGGTCTCTATATCTATCAGGGGGGACGGGGCTTTTTCGTAGGTTTGCGCCTCTTTTCAAACAATGTCATCCTCATCAGCACATACCAACCTGCAGGTAGAGATCAGCAACAGGCAGATTCTCAAAATTGCTTTGCCCATCACACTTGCTTTGCTGGTGCCGCAGATCAATTTCGTCACCAATAATATTTTTCTCAGCGGCCTTGGCGAAACAGAATTGGGAACGGCCGGCATCACCGGCGTATTCTACCTTGTATTTGCACTGGTGGGCAATGGATTGAACAGCGGCCTGCAGGGATTAATAGCAAGACGTGCCGGCGAAAACCGTCCTCATGAGATCGGAAAATTGTTTGCACAAGGCATATGGGTAGCTATGTTTTTTGCTGCGGCTGCTATTTTGCTTACTTATTTATTTGCATCGCCGTTTCTTACATATAGCCTGCACTCACCCAAGGTACAGCAGGAAGCTATCGGGTTTATGAAGATACGGGTATTGGGAGTTCCTTTTCTCTACATCTTTCAAATGTGCAATGCTTTGCTTATCGGCACCAAT
>JAHEZF010000135.1 GCA_023251215.1 Sphingobacteriales bacterium
AGCGTAACCGCTTTGTTAATTGACAGGTTCTGATTGCCTTTTACTTCAATAGGAACTGATGCTCCAATATATTCGACTATTTCTTTTACTGTATAAGCCATTAATTTTTTTTAATGATGTCAAAGTATAGTTATTAATTGGGAACAGCCGCTTCTTCACCATACATCTGTCCTTTGAATTTTAATGATGGTGATGAAATGAATTTTCCGATGCCTAATTGTTCCCACTTTTTGTCCACAGCTTTTATCGTTTCATCATCTGCCACAATAATATTCGGCCAGTCGCGGTGAAAATCATCGAACTCTTTTGTTTTCCTGGTTCCATCAAAGCCCATGCAAGCAGCATACTGGTTAATTGGTTGATTGGTTGATTGGGTGATTGGGGTTTTACAAAGGTGGTAGTCTCTTTTTGGATCAAGGTTATTGCAGAAGCGCCACAATGCAGTTGGCAGATCATTAGCATCAACCGTATGCTCTACATAAAGAATCATCTTCACTCCTTCTATTTCTTCTAATTCACAAATCTGCTGATGCAATTCTTTGATATGGGCTTTCCTGTTTTTTTCAACAGAAATAATAATGCAGGGTATTTCTTTTTTAAGTAATGCAGTATTTACTGCATGAATCTCCGAAAATTTTTCTTTCAAATGAATCTCACTTAACTCTGAACTCATAACTCTGAACTCATAACTCTCATCCACTTCTTCTTCAAACTTAAAAGTTCCATCAATACACATTTTTCCGCCAAAACCCAGTTTGCTGCAACTATGATCCAGCACATCCATCGGCCCTTGTGAAAAATAAATATCCGTAGCGGGATTCAAGTTTTTAAATACATCCTGCGCTACCCGCAAATAATCATTGATCTTAAACGACTCTTCGAAAGTCCCCCCACCGGGGGGATTTAGGGGGGCCGTCAACACCAAAATCTTATTAAACATCATCTGCCCGGCGCCCCACATCGCATTCATTACTTTCTGTCCCTGCCCCGCATAATCTTTATTGATTTTTACTATGTTGAGATTATGAAAAACTCCCTGCACCGGCATTTCCATATCCAGAATCTCAGGAACCAATGCCATTTTAATGGGAGCAAGAAAAATTCTTTCCGTCGCTTTTCCCAGCCAGGCATCTTCCTGCGGAGGAATGCCGACAATGGTGGCTGGATAAACAGCATGCTTCCGGTGTGTGATGCAGGTAATATGAAACCGCGGATACCAATCAGCTAATGAATAATAACCCGTGTGATCACCAAATGGTCCTTCCCAGATCATTTCATCATTAGGATCAACATAACCTTCAATAATAAAATCAGCATCTGAAGGGACTTCCACATCGGGTTGAGTGATACATTTTACTAATTCCACTTTTTTCTTACGAAGAAAACCTGCCAGCATATATTCATCTACATTTTCCGGCAATGGAGCTGTGGCAGCATAACCGTAAACCGGATCTCCACCAAGGGAAACAGCAACCGGCATTCTTTTATTCAGTTTTTTATATTCATTAAAATGTTTGGCAGAAACCTTATGCTTGTGCCAATGCATAGCGGTAAGTACAGGGCCAAAGATCTGCATGCGATACATACCCACATTTCTCAAACCAGTGTTCGGGTCTTTGGTATGAATGACGGGCAATGTTACAAAAGGTCCACCATCTTTTGGCCAGCAGGTAATGACAGGAAGTTTTGTTATATCCGGGTTTTTCATTATTACTTCCTGGCAATCGCCTCTCCCGCTTTTCACTCCAGGCATCCATGATGCAAACTGGCCGAGTTTAGGAAGTAGTTTTAATTTCTCCATCATTCCTTCTTTTGGAGCCGATAATAATTTAAAAAGATCATGTATTTCTTTTGCCACATCGTCAAGATGATTTACTCCCAGCGCCATGCACATTCTCTTTTCACTTCCATAAGCATTCATCAGTACAGGAAAATCATAGCCGGTGTTTTCAAACAGCAGGGCTTTTCCTCCACCGGGTTGTTTGCTCATCCGGTCTGTTATCTCCGCCATCTCCAGTTTAGGATTGACATAAGTTTTTATCCGGAGCAGTTCACCGGCTTTTTCCAGTGTGCCAATAAAGTCTTGCTGATCTTTGTAAGCCATTCTTATAAAAATATCCTCAAAGGTAAACTACAATTCATGAATAGACAGGTTCATTAAAATCAAATGAGGCTTTCTCAAAAGTCAATTTTTGCCGGGAAGACGGTAAGACGAGAAGAAAATAATAATTGGAATTCAATACTTATCGCCTTGCCGTCTTCCCGGCTATTTAATTAACAAGGGCTCTTGACAACCACTTTACAATAACAATGATTTCATTTATTAAAGCGGGTTCATCGGGCAACCCATCCGGCTTTTACGGCCACTGCCAGTGCCATCGTTTCCAGCACCGAATCTGTATGTAATATGTATGCCGGCAAAATAATAATAGTCCTTGCTTTTGGGGCTGCCTCGTTGCGCATTTTTTTGCGGATAGTTTGGATCGCCGCCGGGTAATTCATCGCCGCGGTACGACATATCAACTGCAAGCTGGCCTTTTGCCGTAAGCAGATCATTCACATCAATAAAGTTTTTGCTCACATCATCGAAGTAATCAGTAAAAAGTTTTCTCATACCCAATTCAATACCCACACGAAGATCATCATTGATGGCAAATTTAATTCCGCCCCCAAATGGAATAGCCATTTGTGTCAGGCTATATGGCTTACGGTCAGGATAACCGGATATCCCCTGCCCTTCTGTACTTAAAGGTTTCAAATAAACTTTTTGTTTGTTCACATCATACGCATAGGGATCGAAATGATAAGCTGCCAACCCGGCAAATACATACGGTGAATAGTGGCGGTCGTATAAATTAAAAAGATAGTATTCTCCCACAATGCTGAATTCAAATATTCTGGTTTCAAAAGCAAGGTTTCTTTTTATCAGTCCCGAATCTTTACTGAAACGATCAGCACCTCCAACGATCGAATAAGTGAATCCGCCGCGAAGCATTATCTTTTCCGTCATTTCATAATTTAGCGTAATACCGATAGCGCCATTGGTAACTTTTTTGGGGAATATGTTTTCAGTGAGATCGCCGTTATATGCTGACAGGCCTCCAAAAACTCCTAAATGCAGGGATTGTGCTAGCACAGTTGGAGCAATACAAATAAAGAATAACAGGAGGCGAAGATTTTTCATACGGTCAAACCCGACACAAATTTAAGGCCGTTCATGGGTTTCATACTGATTAACGGTAAAAAAGGGAATTATGTATGTGAAAACTGCCATATTTAGATATTATGCAGGCTATGCAGGATGTTGCAGGAGCAATTCACGGCATGTTTGAATCCGTTTATAATATATTTTTTTTACGGCTGCCTGATTTACTTATTTTTAAAAATTGTAAATCATCAATTATGCGATTATTATTAGTCTCCCTGCTTGCACTTAGCGTCGTTACCGTTTCAACTCTTTCATGTAATAACAAAAAGTCAACCGCCGGAACTTCAAAAGGTGATATGATTTTTAATGACCTGGATACAGGTGTAAGTCCTGGCGAGGATTTCTTTGAATATGCCAATGGCGGATGGCTGAAAAAGAACCCGATTCCTTCAGACCTGAGCAGTTGGGGAATTGGCCAGTTAGTAAATGAAGAAAATTTAAAAAGGCTCAGGGAGCTTAGTGAAAATGCAGCGAAAGCTAAAGCAAATGAAGGAAGCTCCGATCAAAAAATCGGCGACTTCTGGAGCACAGCTATGGACAGCGCTAAAGTTGAAGAGCTTGGTTTAAAACCATTGCAACCTTACCTGGATAAAATTAATACCATCACCGACGTAAAATCTTTGATTGTTGTTACTGCAGAATTCAAAAAGATAGGTTCCGGTACTTTGTTCTCCGATTTTCCCACACAGGATGATAAGAACAGCGACGTGATGGCGTATAAATTATGGCAGGGCGGTATTGGTTTGCCTGAAAGGGAATATTATTTTAAAACAGACTCTGCAACGATTAATATCCGAAACCGTTATGTACAATATATTACCAAAGTGCTGACCATGAGTGGCGAGGATTCAACTGCTGCTTCTGATGCCGGAAAAAATATTCTTTCTCTGGAAACAAAAATGGCGAAGTCATCAAGAAAATTAGAAGACCTGAGAGATCCGTATAAGAATTACAATAAAATGGCGATTGCCGATTTGCCCCGGATGGCTCCAGGTATTGATTGGACATCTTTTCTTGCCATCATCGGAGTAAAAAGTATTGATTCGGTGATCGTGGGTCAGCCCGAATTTTTTAAAGCATTGGATAATTTATTGACCGCAACTCCCATCGCCGATTGGAAGAGTTATGTAAGGTTTAACCTGATCAGCGATTTTTCGGGATCATTACCTGATCGCTTCGGCATAGAGGCATTTAATTTTAATAAATTATTCAGCGGCGCCAAAGAACGCAGGCCAAGATGGAAAAGAGTGATCCAGCAGGAAAACGGGTTGATGGGAGAACTGCTCGGGCAGCTTTATGTAAAAGAATTCTTCAGTGAAAAAGCAAAGAAGCGTTATGAAGATATGGTGGAAGCTATCCGGGATGCACTAAAAGACCGGATTGAAAAACTTACCTGGATGGGCGACAGTACCAAGCAGAAAGCATATACAAAGCTGGCTGCCATTAAAAAGAAAGTAGGTTATCCTGATAAATGGAAAGATTTTTCTGCAATGAAGATCGGCAAGGAAAGTTATGTTCAAAATGTTATGAATGCCAATGCATGGTGGAGCAATTATAATATCAGCAAATTGGGTAAGCCTGTTGACCGGGATGAATGGGATATGACCCCGCAAACGTATAATGCGTATTATAATCCATCCAATAACGAGATCGTTTTACCTGCGGCTCAAATGGTGGTGCCGGGTTATCGTGATGAGGAGCTGGATGATGCACTGGCTTTTGGTTATACAGGCGCCTCCACCATTGGCCATGAGATCACACATGGTTTTGATGATGAAGGCCGCCAGTATGATGCCAAAGGAAACCTGGTAAGCTGGTGGACAAAAAGTGACGAGGAAGAATTTAATAAAAGAGCAGCAGTTATTATTAAACAGTTTAACGAGTACGAACCATTACCCGGTTACCACATTAATGGTAAAGCTACCACCGGCGAAAACATTGCTGACCTCGGCGGTATATTGTTAGGTATGGAGGCGTTTAAAAAAACGGAACAGTATAAAGAAAATAAAACCGTCAATGGTCTTACAGCAATGCAACGCTTTTTTCTTGGTTATGCATTGGGTTGGCTTAGTCATCAAAAGGAAGAGCAATTACGCAGCAGGCTATTAACTGATGTTCACTCTCCTGCCAAGTATCGGGTAAACGGGCCTTTTGTTGATGTGGATGAGTTTTATTCAGCATTCAA
>JAHEZF010000009.1 GCA_023251215.1 Sphingobacteriales bacterium
AAAAAAATTTCCGCTATCATACACCGCACACTGCCGCCTTCTACTTTTTCAATTGTCGGAACAGCAATAGGTAATAATTGAGCATATGCTTCCAGCATCTGCTTTTGTTCTTTAGTAAGTGAATCGAAAGCTGTTTGGCTGAGTATCAAAAATTTTTCGTCCTTTTTATTTTTTACCTGCAGCATGTTTCCTGCAAAAGCATGCATCTGTTCTTTTGTTATCGGAACAATATCATGACCCGTTGATTCCAGCAATTGCCGGACAGCGATCAGTTCCCATTCTTCATCAATCGCTTCTTCGCAAAGCACAGCAAAATTGTCTCCTATCGTCATCATCACATTTGTATGATAAACGGGCCTTCTTTCTTTATCTGTTGCAATAAAAACAATTGCCTGGTAACCGTTGGCTGTAGCAAATTTTTCAAGAACTGGTAAACTGGTGCGTTCCGATACTGAAGCATAGATCATTTTATTATCATGGTCAATCGCCATGCTACCTGTACCTTCCAGGAAACGGCCTTCCGTTTCAAACTCACTCCAGTCCTGTACGGCTTTCACCAAAAAATTTTCGTTCAGCCATTTTAATATATCATCTCTCTTTTCAGCCCGGCGGTTCATGGCATACATCGGGAATACAGAAATGATTCCACCAGGTAATGTGCTGATCCAGTTGTTGGGAAAAACAGCGTCCGGCTTGACGGGTTCTTTTGTGTCGTCAATTACCATCACATCAATTTCGTGGCTGCGTAAGCTGCGCACCATATTGTCAAATTCCTCCAAAGCTTTTTGTTGCAGTTGCCGGGGGCTGATAGATGGCTGAGTCTGAAAAAAATTAGTAGCTGCCGTCTCCTCGTTGAAACCAAAAGCAGCGGGGCGTATCATCAGTATGGTGGAAGCAATAGGCATACCCCCAACCCCTAAAGGGGTGTAATCAAAGCATCAATCTTTTTTGCTAATGTTTTGTCTTTGTCTGTAACAATATCTCCTGCACTATGTGTGGACAACCAGATCTCAACGGTGTTATAAACATTTGTCCAAAGCGGGTGGTGATCCATCTTTTCGGCTTCGATTGCCACTCTTGTCATAAAAGCAAAGGCTTCGCTGAAATTTTTGAATTGAAATTTTTTATAGAGTTTATTATTTTTTTCTTCCCACATAATTAAAATTATTGTATTAAAATACCAGGTGTTCCTTATTTTTTATTTTTTCATTTGTCAATTCCAATACCAACTGTACGCCATCAATGGCCCGGAGGGAGCCGATAGTTTGTTGCAGTGATTCTTCGTTTACCTTATCCCCTTTCATAAGCCACAAAAAATCAAGATGCCTGAATTCGGGTAATAAAAATTCCCCGTCAAACTGGTTATTATAAACATAATGGGACAGAGAGCCGGTGTATTCGCAAAATTCATAGACGGCAAAAAAATAGTTGCGTTTTCTTTTGGTGAGTTGTATCTCAATATCATTATTAATGCGAAAGTCCATGCCCAGGCTGTTGTTGAGCTGCCAGCAAAATTGATAGCCTTTTACCGATGCCATCACGCCGAGTAATCTTGTTTCATCAAAAAAATCATCAGTAAGGTCTTTTGTATTCAGAAGAAGTTTGGTGCCGCGGTCTGCCATAAGGAGATATTCGGCTACAAATTACAAATTAGAATTCAATGGAGGCTTCCAAAGTTTCATTTCCTCTTTTGAATTTTACGTTGGTTCTATCCCCTTTTTTGAATTTTCCTAATGCCTGCATGTAGTTTTCCAGGGAAGTTATAGTATTATCGCCCAACTGAATGATCACATCGCCGGCTTTCAACCCCGCTTTCTGTGCCGGTCTGCCCTCGCTTACTCCATCGGCCCTTACTCCCGTACCGGCAAATGTATAATCAGGCATAATGCCCAACGAAACGCTGAATCTTGCTGATGTGGTGGTTTGGGTTTCTCTTGTTTTAGTAAAAACAAGTTTGTATTTTTTGTTCAGAGATTCTATTACTGCATAAATCTGTTGAACAATTTTCATTTCACCACTATAGTTTATTTTATCCGCATCATCCGAAGGTTTGTGATAGTCGCTATGTAGTCCTGTGAAATAAAAAAGTACCGGGATATCTTTTCGGTAAAAAGAAGTATGATCGCTGGGGCCGGTGCCGCTGCTGTCAAACTTGAATTGAAAAAAGGCTTTTCTATCATGATTAGCAAAAACAGATGACCATTCCGGTGATGTGCCGTATCCGCCGATCGTAAGTACATGTGTGCTGTCATTTAATCTTCCTACCATATCCATGTTGATCATATAATCAACATTCTTCAATTCAATGGTCGGATGTTCTGTAAAATACTTTGAGCCAAACAATCCTAATTCTTCGCCCGAAAAAGCAATGAACAAATAGTTATTATTTTTTGCGCTTGAAGTTTTCAGCATCCTTGCCAGTTCAATCACTGCTGCCGTGCCGCTGGCGTTATCGTCAGCGCCATTGTGAATATGGGGTTCTCCCGTGGTCAATCTTGAATTTCCGTCTTCACCATAACCCAAATGATCAAAATGCGCCCCCAGAACAACAGTTGTGGCAGCACCATTATCCAGATACCCGATCACATTGTGACCAATCCTTTTCTTTTCACTAATACTGGTTCTAAGTTTTATGGTTAGCGTTGCTTCCCTGTCGATAAAATATTTTGCAGCCGCCTCTTTTGAAACATACAATACGGGAATGGACAATTGTTCTGTTTTGTCTTTTCCATTAAATACCAACTTGTCATCAATGAGTGATGTATTGTAAAAAATAACTGCTGAGGCATTTTTGTCTTTTGCCTTTTTTGATTTCGTCAGAATATGATCAGCCAGATCAAAATGCGGATTATCTTTATTGGCTTCCAGTGTTTCTTTTAAATCAAAAAACCAGGGCATATCCGGCTCCAGTAGTGCAATGGCCGGTAAGGCTTCAATAGTTTGATTCGGGCTGAAAGGAAAAGGGAAAAAATCTTTTCCTGTTATCAACTTGTTCCCGTTTATTATTAATTCTGTAGCCTCATCTGTTTGTTTGCCATCATTCACATCAAAATTCTGATAATACTCATCTGTGCCCCGGGGAATTAAACCAATTATTTTAAACTGGTTGCTGATGTATTCCATTGCCAGCTTTTCACCATTGGTTCCCGTTCGTCTTCCTTCCAGTTTATCATCAGCCAGGTATTGTATATGATTTCGTAGATTATCAATTATCTGCTTATTGTTCTTATCTATTTTTTGGGTGGCTGTGCATGATATTAGAAGCAACAATAACGACCTGAGACCGATCCGGAAAGATGACATATTAAAAAGATTGTTTCTCACTCAAAGGTATTAAGCGGTTTCGTTTTTCTTTGGATTCTTCTTCATATTTCCGTTAACCTTTTACGGATTAAGGCGTTTTAAAATCGCAATTCGTAAGGTGGTTCTTTGCTTCGGGTTTATTTTTGCAGGCTATCGTTCGTGGTGAAAAAACAAACACTTCATATTGCACTGGTAGGTAATCCCAACAGCGGGAAAACCTCCCTGTTTAATTCCCTTACAGGGCTTAATCAGAAGGTTGGCAATTTCCCTGGTGTAACAGTTGATAAAAAAACAGGAACAACGTCGTTATCGGAGACCCTAACCGCCCGGGTGATTGATCTGCCTGGAACTTATAGCCTTTATCCAAGGAGGATGGACGAATGGGTAAGCTATAAAGTACTGCTGAACCAGGACAAAGAAATGAAAGCAGATGTGGTGGTGGTGGTTGCCGATGCCAGTAACCTGAAACGGAATCTGCTTTTTTGCACACAAATCATTGACCTGAAAGTTCCGGTAGTTATCGCTTTAACAATGATGGATATTGCTAAGCGAAAGGGGATAAAAATTGATACTGGGGCATTAGAAAGAGAATTGGGGGTGCCGGTAATCGCAGTAAACCCAAGAAAGAATAAAGGCATTTCTTTACTAAAGAAAGCTATTGACCAGACTACACAGCACTTATACCGGGCCCCCGTCAGAGACTTTATTGATAACCGGGCCCTGGGCGGTGAAGCAATTGATGATGTCAAAAAAAATATTCCTCATCTCAGCGATTATACAGCCATTCATTACCTGATAAATCATGAGTCGTTCGATCTTTCCGGTTCATTACAGGATACAATTGAAAGCATTGAAGTAACAAATAATTTTAACCCCACCAAAACACAGGCAGAAGAAATTCTACAGCGATACAGCCGTATTAAATTTATTATGCAACAGGCGGTTTCCGAACCGGATCCACGACAAAAATCTTTATTTACTGAAAAGCTGGATAATATTCTGTTGCATAGGCGTTGGGGTTACCTGATACTTCTTGCGGTTTTATTTTTATTATTTCAAAGTGTTTTTTGGCTGGCACAATTTCCGATGAATTGGATTGAGCTTGGTTTTGCGAAATTAAGCCAATTTCTTTCTTATTCATTACCGGATACCCGCTGGAGTGATCTCTTAATTAATGGTGTGATTGCCGGGCTTAGCGGTATTCTTGTTTTTGTACCACAGATCATGATCTTGTTTGGATTGATCACCCTTTTGGAAGATACCGGCTATATGGCTCGTATTAGTTTTCTTTCCGACAGGTTGATGCGCAGTGTTGGGCTGAATGGAAAAAGTGTAATGCCTATGATCAGCGGTTTTGCCTGTGCGGTACCCGCCATCATGAGTGCAAGAAATATTGAGAACCGGAAAGAACGTTTGCTTACAATTCTTATTACTCCGTTGATGAGCTGTTCAGCAAGATTGCCGGTATATACAATTTTGATTGGTCTTGTTATTCCTCAAACTTATTTGTTTGGGTTTCTGGGTGTTCAGGGATTGGTGATGATGGGGTTGTATCTACTTGGGCTTATAATGGCTTTGATTATTTCTTATGTAGCAAAATGGTTTATTAAAATAAAAGAAAAAAGCTTTTTTATTCTTGAGTTGCCAACCTATCGCTCCCCAAGATGGAAAAATGTAATAACAACCATGATCGGCAAGGCCCGCATTTTTGTAACAGATGCGGGAAGGATAATCATGGTGATCAGTTTAATACTATGGGCTTTATGTTCTTTTGGCCCCGGCAACAATATGCAAAAAGTTAAGCAGCATTATG
The DNA here is from genome assembly GCA_023251215.1 of Sphingobacteriales bacterium. Lineage (GTDB taxonomy): Bacteria > Bacteroidota > Bacteroidia > Chitinophagales > Chitinophagaceae > JAHEZF01. Next base: position 5,117 of record JAHEZF010000009.1, read on the forward strand.
AACAGCTAAAAGCCGGGCCGCAAGCAAATGTGACACAATTAAACAAAGAATTTCAAACAGCGAAGCTGGAAACCTCCTATGCCGGCAGGTTAGGAAAAAGTATTGAGCCGGCTATTGCCCCCCTGGGATTTGACTGGAAGATCGGTATCGCATTAATTACTTCATTTGCCGCAAGAGAAGTTTTTGTGGGAACGATGGCAACATTGTACAGCGTGGGTGATAATGATAAGGGAGGCTTGCTATTGAAAGAAAAAATGAAGGCAGCAGTTAATCCTGAGGGAAACCTTGTATTTAATTTGGCTTCCGGATTATCCCTTATGATCTTTTATGTGTTTGCCATGCAGTGTATGAGTACTTTAGCCGTAGTAAGGAGAGAAACAAGAACATGGAAATGGCCAATAATACAGTTGCTGTATATGACGGGGCTGGCTTATCTGATGAGCTTGCTGGTGTACCAGTTGTTTAAATGATCATTTTATTGCTGGCACTCACTCAGTTATCTTTCGGTTCAAAATAATTCCACAAATTTGTTGAAATTTTTCTTGCCATTGGAGCTGATGCAGTAGTAAATAAAATCAGCCAACAAATAATCTCTTCATGTTGATCATTTAGTGTTCATATAATCAATGACAAGATTGCAAAAAGCTTTGATGCCGGTTTTCATGCCCGCTTCATCAATAAAAAAATCGGCTGTATGGTGCGGGGGAGCTTTGGCTGGATCATTTCCCCTGGGCATACCTCCCAGATAAAAAAAGAAAGACGGAGCTTTTGTTCCATAATATGAAAAGTCTTCGGCACCGGTTTTCCATTCAGTTTCTTTTACATTCTCTGCCCCAGCCGCAGATCGTAACGAGGGGACCATTTTTTCAACCAAATCCGGTGTGTTATATGTTACAAGGGTTTTTGTATTAATGGAAATTTCAGCAGTGGCGCCGCTGGCTTCGGCAATCTTTGTTACCGTTTGTTTTATTTTTTCATGAACGTCTTTTTGCATTTTACTGTCAAGTGTTCTTATCGTTCCATCCATTGTGCATTCTTCGGAAATAATATTATTTCTTATTCCACCATTAATTTTTCCTACTGTAATTACTACCGGGGCTTTGGTAAGTTCTGACTGGCGGCTTACAATCATCTGCAATCCTTCTATTATTTGTGCTGATACTGTAATTGGATCTATCCCCAGCCATGGCTGGGAACCGTGACTTCCTTTTCCTTTTACCACAATGCGAAACCAATCAGATGATGCCATAAAAGCGCCGGGTTTATATTCAATATGGCCAACTTCAATATTCGATTCAATATGCAATCCGAATATTACATCCACTTTGGGATTATCCATTACTCCTTCTTTCACCATCAATGGCGCACCGCCTTCTTCTCCTTCAGGTGGACCTTCTTCAGCAGGCTGAAAAATAAACTTCACGATTCCCTTCAAATCATTTTTTATCCCGGATAAAATCTCTGCCACACTCATTAGCATAGCTACATGGCTATCATGTCCGCAGGCATGCATCACTCCCACTTCTTGTCCGTTATACGTTGATTTTTGTTTGGAAGCAAACGGAATATTAACCCGTTCAATTATAGGTAGCGCATCCATATCTGCCCGCAAGGCAATACAGGGCCCGGGTTTACTTCCTTTCAAAATGCCCACTACTCCTGTCTTTGCAACCTTCTCTTTGACTTCTATACCAAGTTTTTTTAACTGTTCCGCAATAAGTGTCGCTGTTCTTGTTTCACGATTGCCCAATTCCGGATGTTCATGAATATCTCTTCTCCAGGCTATGCATTTTGATTCAATATTATCTGCAGTTATTGAAACCCTTTCTTTAAGTTTTGTTATGTCGCCTTGTTGTGCCGGTAATTGTACGGCTATCACCAGTAATCCTATAATGATCTTCGTTTTTTTCATTCTTTTTTTTTATGAATTTACAGGAAATGTCGTTTTATTTCCAATCATTTCTTCATTACCTGATTTTATTTATATTTAAATACCAATGCTTCTTCGTCACACCCCTTTTTTAAGAGCTGTTTTTTTATACAGCATTACTGCCTTTGGCGGACCACAGGCTCATCTTGCAATGATGATGAAAACATTTGTTCACCGCAAACCTTATGTTTCCAAACAAGAGCTGATGGAATACAATGCATTTTGTCAACTGCTTCCCGGCGCTTCTTCCACGCAAACATTGACATTAATTGGTTATAAAATAGGCGGCGTTCCCCTGGCTGTTTTAACATTATTAATATGGATTCTTCCGGCTTGTATTTTAATGGGTGCTTTTTCTTTTTTATTGCGCTACATAGACACCAAGCAGCTGGGAACCGATATATTTAAATTTATTCCTCCGATGGCCGCTGGTTTTTTGGTATATGCTTCTGTAGTAGCCTTCCCTCTTGCCATTAGAAATACTATCACGTGGGTTATCATGATAATTAGTGTTGCAGCTACATATCTTTTATTTGGCCAACCCTGGGTCATCCCAACACTTATTATTACCGGTGGTATTATCACCAACCTCAGCCGAAAGCGTATCCCACAAACAGAACTAAAGCCAAAAAAAATAAAGTGGTGGAATTTCTGGTTGTTCGGCATCATCTTTATTGCTGCGGGTATTTTAAGTGAAACAGCAAAAAAAAATGACTGGCCAAACAGACGGCCAATTAATTTTTTTGAAAATACCTACAGAATGGGTAGTCTCGTTTTTGGTGGTGGTCAGGTTCTGATGCCAATGATGTATGAGCAATTTAGTGTTAGGCCTGAGGCTATAAAAAAGAAAGACGATAACGTGGTTCAGATTGATGAAAATGATATGTACACCGGAATGGGAATTGTACGAGCGATGCCGGGCCCTGTTTTTTCTATTGCTTCGTTTGCCGGTGGTATGGCATTGAAAGATATGGGAACAGAAATGCAGGTGTTGGGTTGTTTAATAGGAATGCTGGCTATTTTTCTTCCCAGTGCTTTATTGGTACTGTTCTTTTTTCCTATCTGGAACAATCTTAAAAAATACGCAGCCGTTTACCGTTCACTGGAAGGAATCAATGCAGTAGTTGTGGGAATAATGATTGCCTCGACATTTTATATTATGAAAGACATCTCCATCACCAGTCTTAAAACCGTAAGCTTCATTAATATTGGAGTAATACTGGGAACCTTCTTGTTGCTGAATTTCACAAGAATAGCCGCCCCATTAATTGTTTTAGGATGCTTGCTTCTTGGCTATATTTTTTAATATTTTCACTTGTAATAACCACCCCTTTCTATTTCCTCCAGTACTTTGTCGGGCACCATATACCGGATTGACTTGCCCTCATGAATATACTTACGTAACAGTGTAGCCGATAATTGAAGCATTGGCGCCTCAACAACAATTATATTTGCACCTATCTTATTCTCTATTTTAAAACCAGGTCTTAAATAAACAAATACCGGATAGTTTTTTATTATTGCCCCATAGTTTTTCCATTTATGAAGATTTTGAAAACTATCGCTGCCCATAATGATACAAAACTCATGATCAGGATATTTCTCCTCCAGGTAAATCAGAGTGTTGGCGGTATAAGAGGGTTTGAGGAGGTTAAATTCTATATCAGAGGCCTTGATTCTATTATCATCTTCTATAGCTATGCGAAGTAAGTGTAACCGGTGATATTCATTCAACAAATTTGACTCTGTCTTAAAGGGGTTTTGGGGAGATACTACGAACCATATTTTTTCAATATTGGTTTCGTTTAGAATATGGTTGGCTATGATTAAATGGGCAACATGAATCGGGTTAAAAGAGCCAAAAAACAAACCGACTTTCATTTAACATGCTGACTTTTAATAATCTATCTCGACAATAATATGTTCTGCCTCATTAAGCCTTAGGCTCAAGTGATAGCCGGCAACGTTAACAGAAATCGGGTCTCCCAAAGGCGCTATCTGCTCGAGTTGAATTCGCTCACCCGGAACACATCCCATCTCCATCAACTTCAAAAATATATCGCTGCTTTTAAATTCCCTGATAATTCCTTCTTGTCCGGGTTTTAATTCCGAAAGCTTGGTAACCATTTTTCTATATTTATTGATCAAAGCTACCCTTGAGGATTGGTTTTTCTTTACGAATTTTGAAACTATGCTCTCAAAATCAAAAGTTTGCCTCTTTTTTGAATATAAGAAATTTAATTTGAGAAATCGGGCTTGTCTCAAACTTTTCATCGAAGCTATCTTTAAAAGAGAAAAAAAATCTCTTCCCTCAATTAATTATATTTTCTGCTCAGATAAACGGCTTTTGGAAATTAACAAGCATTTTCTCAACCTTAACTACTATACCGACATTATCACTTTTGACCTTTCTGATCCTGATTACATCTTTGCTGAAATCTATATAAGCATTGATCGAGTGAAAGATAATGCCAAAATATTTAATACTTCTTTTAAATCAGAACTTCATAGAGTCATTTTCCATGGAGTACTGCATTTATGTGGTTATAAAGATAAAAGCAAGCCCGAAAAAGAAAAAATGAGAGCAAAGGAGGATTTTTATCTTACAAATTATTATTAATCTTTTCCCGGGAAATAAATTCCATTTTTCACGTGGAACGGCTTGTTTGCTGAAGTATTATCTTGAGAAATTGCAGCACGAGACATTACACATCCCTAATCACTTAATTTGAATGTACCTTTGCGCCCCATGTTTCAAGAATATGATGTAATAATAGTTGGTGCCGGTCATGCCGGTTGTGAGGCAGCCGCTTCTGCTGCAAATCTTGGTTCCCGGGTTTTATTGTTGACAATGAATATGCAAACTATTGCCCAAATGAGTTGTAATCCCGCTATGGGTGGCATTGCCAAGGGTCAGATTGTGAGGGAAATAGATGCAATGGGTGGTTATTCTGGGATTGTGACAGATCTATCCATGATCCAGTTCAGGATGTTAAATCGGAGCAAGGGGCCGGCAATGTGGAGTCCTCGGGCACAAAATGACAGAATGCTTTTTTCCCTAAAGTGGCGGGAAAAATTAGAAGAAACCTCTAATCTCGATTTTTACCAAGATGTGGTGGTAGGCTTGCTTATTACGGGGGGAAAATGCCGCGGAGTAATAACCGGTTTGGGTCACGAGATAAAATCAAAATCAGTAGTATTGACCAATGGAACATTTCTGAATGGTGTTGTTCATATTGGGGAAAAAAATTTCAAGGGGGGGAGGCTTGCCGAAAAAGCTGTGACCGGAATTACAGAACAATTGATTGCCATTGGATTTGAAGGTGACCGGTTGAAAACTGGAACACCCCCAAGGATTGATGGTAGAAGCCTGGATTATTGTAAAATGGAAGAACAACCCGGTGATAAAGAAATAGTTGGTTTTTCTTACCTTAATACTGAAAAACCTAATAGTCAAAGAAGTTGCTGGATAACATATACAAATAAAGTTGTTCATGATATTTTAAAAACGGGATTTGACCGAAGCCCGATGTTCTCTGGAAGGATTGGTGGGGTGGGGCCGAGGTACTGTCCAAGTATTGAAGACAAAATCAATCGTTTTGCGGAAAGAGAAAGGCATCAGCTATTTATAGAACCGGAGGGATGGAACACAGTGGAGATTTATGTAAACGGATTTTCTACTTCATTACCAGAAAAAACACAATACGAAGCACTTCGTAATATAGTTGGTTTTGAAAGGGTGAAAATGTTCAGACCGGGTTATGCTATTGAGTACGATTTCTTCCCGCCAACTCAATTAAAATATTCTTTAGAGACAAAACTGATTGAAAATTTGTTTTTTGCGGGGCAGATAAATGGAACTACTGGTTACGAAGAAGCTGCCTGCCAGGGATTAATGGCTGGCATCAATGCACATCAAAAAACAAGGAACCTTCAACCGGTTATTTTAAAAAGAAGTGAAGCATATATTGGCGTGTTGATAGATGATTTAATAAGCAAGGGAACGGATGAGCCTTACCGGATGTTTACATCAAGAGCAGAGTTCAGGACACTGCTACGACAGGATAATGCCGATTTACGTTTGACAGAACTAAGTTATCGCCTCGGCCTTGCTTCGCAGGAAAGAATAGATGCAGTGATCAAGAAAAAAAAATCAGTGGAGAAAATAAAATCTATTCTCAATGAGTTGCCTGTTGAGCCAAACGAAATCAATCAATGGTTTGAACAAATTGGCTCCTCTCTTATTACCGAAAAACAAAAGGCACAAAAGATAATGCTTCGTCCGGATGTGGAATTAACTGAGTTTGCAGAAGCGTTTCTCCCAATGAAAGAAGCATTGAACGGATTCTCAAAAGACGCAATTGAACAGGCCTCAATCCAGATAAAGTATGAAGTGTATATAGAAAAAGAAAAAGAACTTGTGCAACGAATGAGCCTTATGGAAGAATTGGAAATTCCAGAAACATTTGACTATAAAAAAATATCCTCTTTGGGTAATGAGGCAAGAGAGAAGCTTACAAAAATAAAGCCCAGAACCCTCGGTCAGGCAAGCCGAATCTCTGGTATTAATCCCAGCGATGTGCAGATATTGATGGTGTATATGGGAAGATAGTTTGTTCTATAGCTTTACCCGGAAAACTTTATTGCTCTTTTCTCGCTGCGTTAATGAATTATTCTTTACCCCAATAATCAGTCCCCGGCAATTGGAAGATTTGCATTGACATTGAAAGGGTTCCATATTCTCATCAAGAAATTGAGCATAGTCAATTGTAAACTCTTCCTCTTTTTTAATATTTCGGACGGCAAAAACACTTAAGCCATCAAATGCCGTGTTAGGATCGCAACTATGATTTTGTGGCGCCCATTCAGAAGGATCTTCATCCCATAAAATATACAACTCTTCGCTGATGGGATAAGCATAACGGCGAAAGTGTTGTTTTTCTTCTTCGTTCCAGTTTTTTTCGACATGTCTTTTCGTCACAATTCGCTGTGCTCTTTCCTCCCCTTTAAAAATAATTTCTCCTTCGTTAATATCACGGGTGGAATAAATACCATATCCTGCAATTGAATTGCCTCTCATGGTATATGGTTTGTTCTTCCGTTGATGACGGGCAATGCCTTCTGCCATAATATGCCTTAAAAATCCTGCCTGGCCGACGCCATCATATTTTAAAACAAAATCGGCGGATCCTTCATACCCATCTTTATAAAAAACTGAGCAGGTAAGGTTCATTTCCAAAAAAAATATTTCGTTTTTGTCATTCACCCGGAAATCCAGGCGGCCATAACCAACAGCATTGACGGCCAAAAAAATTTTTTCTGCTGCATTGCGTAATTTTTTATCCATTGTTACATCTGTACAAGGAACATTACAATCCGGGTGCAGCTCCGATGTCTTTAATGCATAAGTTTTAAATTCTTTCTCTTCCGGAAACAGATATTCAACAGGCCGGTAAACAGTACAATCGTTTCCGTCCGGATTGGCGGCGACCAAAGCAGTAAATTCTCTTCCTGCAATATATTCCTCTACAAGCAATGGCCCGTATTCCTGAATGATATTACTTACTTTTTGTGTCAGCTCTTCTTCAGTATGTACTAATGAATGTTCATCCACACCAAGGCTGTCCCCGGCATGCGCCGGTTTTACAAACAAGGGAAATGATAAATATTTATTCGCCTCATCCAAGTCTTTCATTTCATTTACCACTATATAACCCGGGGTTCTTACTCCTTCGCAACAGGCAACATATTTCATCAGTTCTTTGGGCACATCATACAGTTTGGTAGTGGGGCCGGTAAATGGAAGGTTAAGCGTTTCCATTGAAAATACAACATCAATCCCCGGTACTTCCCATTCGGGATAGCCTTCGCAAAGATTCACAAAGATGTCATAGCCTTTTTTGCTGAGTTCTTTTAATTGTTTGAATGTAGTAAGCTTATTGAGCTGCACATTATGCACCTCGTGTTCGGGAATTAATACCGAAAGGTCACGCATTGGGTCGTAGTATTGATAGTCTACTCCGGTGGGGGAATAATCAGGTTGAAGCACACAAACTTTCATGATATACTAAGGTAATAAGAAGGGATATAATAAAAGATAAGAATATCTATTTCGCCGGAACCGATTTTTTAGACTTTAATGCTTTTGATTTAGGTATACGAGCTGTTATGGTTCTGCTTCTTCTTAAAGCATCCTTTAGTATTTCCACAATAATTTCGGTAAAGGATACATTGGATACTTTAAGGATGGCACCGATAGAAGTATGGTTTTCATCTTCACTCAGCCCGCACTGGGCGTTTACTTCCAGTAAATATAATTTCCTGGTGGCGGAATCCTGGCGAAAGTCAATTCTTGTGTACCCTTTGCCTCCGCATGATCTGTAAGCCTGCAGGCTTAATTTTTTTAGCGCAGGAATGGTCTCTTTTTTTACGGGATGATAATCATAAAAATTTTCATGCCCCGGCATTGGTGTTTCCTCTTCATATATTTCCCAGAGACGGTCGAATGATAGAAATTTTTCTGATTCGGGCAATGATTGATGAAAAACTCTTTCTACAGGTTCATAAATAATACAATTGTCGGGATCGTTGGCTGACCCGGTGATGAATGTGGTGAATTCGGGCCCCGTGATAAATTGTTCCACAAACAAACCATCCACCAACAAATTCCAACCACGATATCCTTTGTAAATCTCTTCCACCCTGCTTGCCAGTTCTTCTTCAGTATGTACCACATTTTTTATCGAAATTCCCATACTGCCCCCTGAAACGGCCGGCTTAATAATAAGCGGTGTGCCTAATCGTTTACAAATACCCTTTATAGAACCCTTCTTTTCTGTAATGACCCGCCAGTTAGCAGTCAAAACGCCGGCTTTATCAAAAGCTTTCTTCATCGGTACTTTGGAAGTCGTGATATTATAGAAATAGGCGTCCGACCCGGTATAAATAAGACCATATTTTTCCAACTCCAGGATTACAGAAACACCGGGAGTTCCATTTATTTCATCGCCATCACATAAGTTTAAAACCAACGGCGTTTTCCCATTGGGACTTTCGCTGATTGATTTGATAACTGCTTTAAAATTGTCAATGGTTACCAGTTGCCATTTCCACTCTGTTTTTAATTCTTCAAAAACTTTCGCGAATTCTGCAATGCTTTGAGTAAAATCGTAATATTCCCGGATATTGGAATCGTCCGATTCAAGAAAAGGCGCAAGTACCCAAATAGTATATGGCCTTAACAGGCTTGATGCTTCTGATATCTTCATCACAAATCAGGCTACTTTTTTCCTGGCGTTCTTTTTAGCCAGTTGTTGTTGAATAAAATCGGTAAACCGGTATTGGCTTTGTACTTCTTGCGACAGGTATGCGGCACCGCGGATTCTTCCCAGGCAGCGGGGGCTGCCACAATAGCAATCGAATTGCTGGGTCATCTTCCATTCTGATGAAGGATAGAAGAAGCTCATTTCTTCTTCCCGTTGTATTCCTTTTAATGCCACCACCTGCATCGTTGTAGTATTAAAAAATACATTGGGGTCACAACTATGATTAATGTACTGTAAGAATTCTGGCCGCATCGTTATATGCTTGCCTATGCCAATTTGAATGGTTAAATAGGTTGGCTCTGCTGCAATGGTTCCGGCAGAAAGGAAAGCAATCACTTCGCCGGGCCGAAATGGCTGACATGCAATTAATGCATTTTGATTGTTCGAGAGGCGATGCCTCACCTGGGCAATACCATGATCGCTTATCAAGCGATAACCGGGGTTAGTAAGTGTTATCATGTTGATTCGTTATGAAAAGATAAATATAAAGTTTAATCTGACAAATCAATTACGTATAAATGTGAATAATTAATGCTGACAGTAATCTGTATTAATAAAGTATCATTAAAGAAAGAAGTATGTGTATAGAAACAGACCAGGCTTAATAATGTCTCGATGGCTTATGATACATCATTACTAATGCCCATCATTGCGGTGTTTGAATAAAGACCATGCAATAGCAAGCCTTATTTCACCAAAGCTGACATTGTTACCAAGCTTTTCTTTTATAGGGGTGATAGAACCGCCGTTAAAGTCTTTTATAGCTTGTCCTATAAGTATTAGCTTATCATGATTTATCAGCTCTTCAATGTTTATATCACCTCTTTGAACGTAGTAGGCTAAATGACCTTCGATGGTCTGCGTGGTAAGATTCCTTTCTTTTGCAATATCAGCAACCGGTTTTCCTTCTTTATACAACCTGAATGATTCTGCTTTGGTATCTGTTTTAAGCGATGTGCTCTTTTCTTTTCGTAGGCGCTTAGGAGTCTTTTCTGATATGCGTGATCGTAACTGATGTTGTTCGCAATATGTAAGAATAATATCAAGGAACTGTTGCCCGTAAGCATCAATCTTTGCTTTGCCAAAACCATTTACCTGCTGCAGTTCATTTAATGTTTGCGGCAGATACTCCGCCATTTCATCAA